>BBFD01000147.1 GCA_001313065.1 Silvimonas sp. JCM 19000 | reverse complement strand
GCAAAGAGGCCGCCCCTTAGCTGCCGCAATGCGGGGGGTAGGTCAAAAGCCTCAAGCAAATCCTTTGGGTCGCATAGCTGCCGCTCCGCGGACGCGACGCTCAGTCGGAGCCCATAAACCCGGTCTCCTACCTTCGCGCGCTCAGGAAATGGCGTGGCGTAGCTGCGACCGCTGCCTCGTTGCTGCGCAACATCGGGTGGGCGTGGGGGCTGGGCCGTGACGGTGAAAGACTTTGTCGCGTGCTTATCGCGCTATTTTTGCGCGTGGCATCGGTCCCCGCCGCGCGGAACCCACGCCACGGCGGCGTGGCAGCAATAACGCGTGGGAGGACGGTCTTTACCCACCGTCGCTGCGCTGCGGCCACTTTGCTCGCGCCGAGACCTTTGCATCCACTTCGGAAAATAAATCAAAAAAACCACTAGACGACTGGTCTAATTGTGGTTTAGATTGCGGCCATGGCTACTTCACATGTCTCCGCAGCGCACGATGTCCGCAGCAATATTCTTGCAGTGGGGCAACGGCTGATCAGCGCCAAAGGGTTTACCGGCGTCGGACTGAACGAGATTTTGTCTGAGGCTGGTGTGCCCAAGGGTTCGTTCTATCACTACTTTGCGTCCAAGGATGCATTTGGGGTGGCGCTGCTGGAAAGCTATTTTGCCGACTATCTTGCCGAGATGGATGCGGCCCTCGCCCTGCCGGGCAAGAATACGGCGCAGCGTCTCCAGGCGTACTGGCAGATGTGGCAACAGAATCAATCGTTCTGCGATTGCCAAGGCAAATGCCTGGCGGTGAAGTTGGGTGCAGAAGTAGCGGATATGTCGGAAACCATGCGCGCCAGCTTGAAGCTGGGCACTGCGGGCATCATCAGTCGGCTGGAGCACGCGCTGTTGGCGGGCCGGGCCGATGCGTCGCTGGTCTATGCTGGCGACGCGGCCAGTCTGGCGCATAGCTTGTATCAGTTGTGGCTGGGCGCCAGCATCATGGTCAAGATCAGCCGCACAACCGAGGCTTTCGACCAGGCGATGCAAACCACACGCCAGTTAATACACCCGCCGGCTTGACGGCGCGGGCATATCAAGCGCACTTCTACGGAAGTGTTTTTTCAGCACCAGTTACTAGACGACTAGTCTACTTTTAGATGTACGACCCCACCCTCTGGAGTATCCAACATGAAAGTACTGATGGTTCTGACCTCGCATGACCAACTGGGCAACACGGGCCGCAAGACCGGTTTCTGGCTGGAAGAACTGGCCGCGCCGTATTACGCCTTCAAGGAAGCAGGCGTCGATATCGTGCTGGCATCGCCGCTCGGCGGTCAGCCGCCGCTGGACCCCAAGAGCAACGAACCGGCCAATCAGACCGATCTGACCCGCCGCTTTGAACTCGATGCCGCGGCGCTGGAACAATTGGCGCACACCGTGCGGCTTGATAGCGTCCACCCAAACGACTTCGATACCGTGTTCTACCGGGTGGTCATGGCCCGCTGTGGGATCTGGCGGAAGACCAGACCTCCATCCAGCTGATCGAGACCTTTATCAGCGCGGGCAAACCCGTCGCGCTGGTGTGCCATGCACCGGGCGCTTTGCGTCATGTGCGCGCTGCTGATGGCAGCCCGCTGGTCCAGGGCAAAAAAAGTGACCGGCTTTACCAACTCGGAAGAAGCCGCCGTGGGCCTGACCGATGTGGTGCCGTTTCTGGTGGAGGATGAGCTCAAAGCCAAGGGCGGCGTCTACTCGCGTGGCGATGATTGGGCCCTTACGTGGTGAGGGATGGCCTGCTGATCACCGGCAGAATCCGGCCTCGTCGGCACCGGCGGCCCATGAGCTGCTGCGCCATCCGGCCTTGGCTGCGCAATAAAACGCCGCCGCGCGCTGTCCACAGCGCGCGGCTTTTTTAATTTGCGCCCGCTCACCGGGAACCCCAGGCGCCGCCAGACCTCCAAAATCGGCCGCATGCCTGGCGTGCGTGGCTTTAGTGACATCCAGGCGATATAAAGCGACAAAAAAAGATGACGACCACTTACACATGTGGTTGCATATGCACGTTTTCCAGGAAAGGAAGTTGCCGCTTGTTGCTCACCCCGCGCCTTGTTGCTGTATGTACGCTTACCGCGTGGCTGCTGTGCGCGCCTGCGAGTTATGCCTCGCGCCTGAGTGAATGTCTGGGTTTTGGCCCCAAAGACCGCGTTTTGATTGTCGATGCTGCCGATGTCGGCTTACAGCCCGATATCGACGCCGCCGCATTCGCGCTGGTCGATCAGGGTTTGATCCAGACCCTGTCCGTTATCCCCACCGGCCCCGATTTTGAAAATGTCGCGCGCATGGCCCGTGAACGCGGTTTGCCGGTCGGGCTGGAACTGACGTTGACCAATGAGTGGCAAGACAAGCTGCCATGGGGCACGGTGCTGCCGCGTGACCAGGTGCCTTCGCTATACGCCGACGCCACGCATTTGTGGGCCGACACTGAACAGCTGGGCGTGCATGCCGAACGCGGCGATGTGCTGCGTGAAATGCTGGCGCAGATCGGTAAAGCGCGCGGCGCCGGGCTGCAGATCAGCCATATCCAGTCGCACCGCATGTTCTGGCGGGCCAACCCCGAGATCATGAAGTTGTATCTGACCCTGCCCGCCGAAACCGGCATTCCGCTGGTGGCGCAAATGTGGGAATTACCGTTCGAGCGGCAGATGGCGCGTAATCTCACGGGCCAGCAAGTCGGCGTGATTACACCCGATGCCACGGTGATGTTGTACGACCCGGCGCGACGGCTGGCGGGCGAGCGCTACGGCGGTTATGACGAATTGCTGCCCTTGCTGCCAGCAGGGATTACCCATCTGACCATCCACCCGGCGCAGCAATACCAAAGCGCGTAATGTGTTGCCGGACCAGGCCATGCGCGTCTCCGATTACAACCTCTGGCGTGACGGCAAATTGCAGAAGGCGGCGCGCCAGCTGGGGGTCAAGACCACCGATTTTGCCCCGCTCAAGCTGTTGCAAAGACGGGTAGATGACGGCGCCGATAGCTGCATTGCCGTGCCCAGCGCCAAATAAGCCGGGCTTAGCTGGCGCGTTCGCCCGCCATCGGACCATCGCCGGTCAGTGCAAACGCAGTGAACACGATCGACATATGCGAAAACGCCTGCGGGAAATTGCCCAGCATTTGCTGGCCCACCGGATCGTATTCTTCCGACAGCAAACCGAGGTCGTTGCGCAGGCTCAGTAAATGCTGGTACAGCGCGCGTGCTTCGTCCATCCGGCCTTGCAACACCCAGTTATCTGCCAACCAGAAGCTGCAGGCCAGGAAGGCGCCCTCGCCCGGGGGCAAACCATCGCGTGATTCGGCGGTGCGATAGCGCAGGACCAGACCGTCTTGCAGCAAATATTTTTCTACCGCCGCCACCGTGCCGATAATGCGCGGATCATCGGGCGGCAGAAAGCCCACCAGCGCCAGCCCCAGCAAACTGGCGTCGAGCTGGTCGCCGCCATAAACCTGCACAAAACTGTTCAGCTCCGCATTAAAACCCTGGGCGCAAACGTCGGCATGGATCTGGTCACGCAATTGCCGCCAGTGTGCAACCGGGCCGTCCATATCAAACTGTTCCGCCGTTTTGATGCAGCGATCCACCGCCACCCACGCCATCATCTTGGACGAAGTAAATTGCTGCGCGCCCCCGCGCACTTCCCAGATTCCTTCATCGGGCGTTTGCCAGATACGCTCCAGCCGCTCCAGCAGATTGCATTGCAGCGACCACGCATCGTCATCGGCCGCCAGTCCGCCCCGCCGCGCCTGATACAGGCATCCATCAGTTCGCCATAGGTATCCAGCTGCAATTGCGTGGCAGCCTGATTGCCGATGCGCACCGGGGCCGAATTGGCAAAGCCCGGCAGCCAGGGGATCTCTTTTTTTTCGTCGAGCATGCGTTCGCCCGCAATGCCATACATGATCTGGATCTGATCGGCGCTGCCAGCCACCGCGCGCACCAGCCACGACCGCCACGCCGCCGCTTCCTCGACATAACCCGCGCGTAGCAAGGTCATCACCGTCAGCGTGGCGTCACGCAGCCAGCAAAAGCGGTAGTCCCAATTACGCACACCCCCCAAGGCTTCAGGCAACGAGGTGGTGGCGGCAGCGACGATGGCGCCGGTGGGGGCATAGGTCAGCGCCTTGAGCGTAATCAACGAACGCTGCACCGTGTCTTTATATTCGCCGACTTCCAGGCAGCGATCCGACCACGCACGCCATTCCTGCTCGCAATGCGCCAGCGCTCTTGTGACATCAATCGCGGGCGGCGCGGGCAGATGCGATGGCCCGTACGACAGCGTAAACGGCACGGTCTGGCCTGCGCTCACCGTAAAACGTGCCACGGTCGACAGATCGACGCCTTCGAGCGCAACGGGCGTGCGCAACACCACCATATCGGGGCCAGCCACGGCGTGGATGCCGTCTTGCTCGGGCAGTTGGCGCACCCACGGCACGGTCAGGCCATATCAAAGCGCAAGCGCAACATCAGCTCCATGTCGACTTCGCCTTCCAGCCCTTCAACCAGGCGGATCAGATGCGAATGTTCGTCGCGGAACGGCATGAAATCAGTAATACGCACGCGGCCGCTGGCGCTGCGGAATTCCGTATCGAGAATGAGCGTGCCGGGCCGGTAAGCGCGCTGCACAAATTCGCCCGCCACCGGCGCAATGCGCCAGCAACCGTGCGCGTCATTGCCAAGTAGCGCAGCAAAGCAGGCGGATGAGTCAAAGCGCGGCCAGCACAGCCAGTCTATGCTGCCCGCCTTGCTGACCAGGGCGGCCGTTTCACAGTCACCAAGCAAGGCATAGTCTTCAATACGCGAGGGCATGAGTTGATCCTGTAAGCGATGTAAAACCTTAACGGCCCAGCGCGCGCGTGGGCTGTCGGTCAGCGGCGTGAAGGGCTGGGTACGATGTCTGACATGTAGGCGCTTTCTTTAGCACTAACGGGTGACGTGGGCGCGGGTGATGCGGACGCGTCCGACAGGCCGCCGGCGGCCGCAGCGCTAAGCTCGGTTTATCCAATCAGCGATGCGTAACGCATCCGTATATAGAGCGAGGAGCATCATGATGAACAGCCCCAATCCCATTAATCTGCCGGTCAACCAGGGCGCCACTGCGGGCGCTGCCTTTGATACCAGCCGCCGCCGCGTGATCGCATCGCGCACGCTGGAAGGTGCCAAAGTGGTGAATGATCTTGGTGAAGAACTGGGCAAGATCGACCAGGTCGTGCTGGATATCGACCGTGGCCGCATCGCTTATGCCGTGTTGTCCTTCGGCGGTTTTATGGGCCTCGGCGACAAACTGTTTGCGCTGCCGTGGTCGTCGCTGCAGTCCGACCCGGTGAATGAACGTTTTATTCTGAGTGGGGTGGACCGCGCCCGGCTCGAAAGCGCACCGGGTTTTGACAAAGACCATTGGCCCGTGTTTGCGGATGACCAGTGGGCCGTCGGCATCCATGACTACTACGGTATCGATCCGTACTGGCAATAACGCTATGCGATAACCCATAGGGTGGGTCTCGACCCACCTTTCAAAGCTGTACGCCCAAGCGCAAGGTCTGGCTGCCGGGCGCTGGTTTTATGGACCACGCGGACTTAAACGCTATGCCAATCGCGCGGTCTCGGGTGACGGCTTTGAATGGTGGGTCATGACCCACCCTATGCGTTTATTTGCGGTAGATGGTGATCGCATCCACAAATTGCTCTTCGCCCACCTTGCGTAGCGCTGATCAATCAACTCAAAATCCGCCGGTAACTTGTGTGCCCACTGCCGCACCAGCGCGTCGAATTGCTCGGGCGACAGTTGCGCCTGTTCGGCAGTGACGGTGAGGGAAGTCTGGGGTTTGACGCTTTGCAGATAGCCTGCAAGCTTGATGAGATTGGCAAACATAAACGGCGCGGCTCCGGCTAGACGGCAGCAATTTTAACTCCGACCGCCTGCGCCGCAAACCGTTCGCACGGTTTGCATCAGGCGACCAGCTCGACCGGTTCCAGACAGTTGTCACAATGGCCGCAGCGCTCAAACGGCGCGGCTTCGCCAAAATACTCCAGCAGAAAACACCAGCGACATTGCGCGTTTTGCGCGTAATGCATCATCTGGTCCAGCTTGTCCTGGTCGGCCAGCGCCACGGCCTCAAACCGCGCCGCCAGATTATCGAGATGCTCGCCAGTATTGCCCTCCACCGAAACACGCCAGTGCTCATCGGCCAGCTCCACCAGCCGGTCACGCCGCAGCACCGCCAGAATCACATCCTGCTTGCCGCGCGGCATCGGCTTTAACGCCTGGCGCAGGGCCCTGGTACTGACCGCTTCGCGCTGACTGCCGCCCATTTCTTCGAGGGTGCGATAAACCTTGCCGATATCGCGCCGCGTGGGGTAACGCCCACCAAGAAAATATTTTTTTGCGTGCGCTGATCCGCAAGGTCATACAACAACACGCATTCGGCCAGCTCGCCATCGCGCCCACCGCGGCCCGCTTCCTGGTAATACGCTTCCACCGTGGCGGGAAATTCAAAGTGGATAATCTGCCGGATATCGGCCTTGTCGATGCCCATGCCGAAGGCACTGGTCGCCACAATGACCTTTACTTCGCCCGCCATAAAGCGGTCCTGGTTTTCGTGGCGCTGTTTAGACGGCAGGCGGCCGTGGTACAGCAAGGCTTCTACGCCATTGGCCAGCAAAAACTGGTGGGTGGCCTCGGCGGTTTTGATGGTGGCGGCATAAACAATGCTGGTGCCGCCTTCGGCCAGTTGCTCCAGCAATAATTGTTGCTTCTCGGCCGGTTGGGTGACGTGCTCGACGCGCAAGGCCAGGTTGGGCCGATAGATGCTGGTGTTGAGCACGCGCATATCCGGGCGATCAAGTTGCAGCTTGATATCAGCAATGATTTCATCAGTGGCCGTGGCGGTCAGCGCCAGAATGGGCGGACGGCCGAGGTCGCCCACAGCCTGGCCGATATGCAGAAACGCCGGGCGGAAATCATGGCCCCATTGCGAAATGCAATGTGCCTCGTCAATCACGATAAAGTCGATGCGGATGGTTTTGAGCGCATCAATAAACTCGCTGCGCGCCAGCCGCTCGGGCGTGACAAACACAAATTCGAGTTCTCCCGCCAGCAAACGCTGCATGGCCTCGGCTTCTTCCGCCGCGCTGAGCGTGCTGTTGAACAAGGCGGCTTGCAAGCCCAGCTCGACCAGTTTTTTCCTGCTGATCTTTCATCAGGCAATCAGCGGCGAAACGATCAGGGTGGTACCGGGCAAGGCCAGCGCGGGCAGCTGGTAACACAGCGATTTGCCCGCGCCGGTGGCCATGATGGCCAAGGTGTCCTGCCCCGCTGCAATCGACCGGATAACCTCATCCTGGCCTGGCCTTAACTCGGCAAAACCAAAGGTCTCGCGCAGGGTTTTAGCAACTGAACTACTCAGCGCCTTGCCGAGGGATTTACTAAACGCGCGGCGCTTCGCCATGTTGGAATGCCTGTCTGAGTTCACTGCTTGCAAGTTCGACCGCGTCGTTGGCTTTATCCAGCACCGCGCCCATGCCAAAGAATTCGTGGGTCACGCCTTTGAATTCGTGATACCGCACCGGCACGCCGGCCGTGGTCAGGCGTTGAGCATACGCTTCGCCATCCGAGCGCAGCGGATCGATCTCGGCGGTGATAATTGTGGCTGGCGACAAACCGCGCAAATCGGTGGCGCGCAGAATCGAGAATAGCGGGCTGCTGCCGTCTTCCGGCCGCGCCAGATATTTGTCGTAAAACCACGGCAGCATCGCGGTATCGAGCGGCTTGGCGCCTTTGTTCTCTTGCTGCGACGGCGTGTTGAAGGAGTAATCGGCCACGGATAAATCAGCAACTGATGCAGCGGTACTTGCAGATTATTGTCGCGTGCGCGGATCGCCACCGAAGCGGCCAGATTGCCACCGGCGCTTTCACCGGCGATGGCGATCCGGGCGGGATCGCCGTTCAGCGTGGCGGCGTTATGCAGCGCCCATTGCCATGCCGCATAGGCGTCGTCATGGGCCGCCGGAAAACGATGCTCCGGTGCCTGGCGATAATGCACCGAAATCACGATGGCCTGCGCCCCATTGGCCAGCGCGCGCGGCGAGGCGTCGTAGACATCCAGATCGGCAATCACCCAGCCGCCACCATGAAAATACACAATCAGCGGCAGCAAGGCGCTGGCGGCGGCGTTTTGCGGCCAATAGATGCGCGCCTGCAGCGGGCCGGTGGCGCCGTCGATCGTGCGGTTTTCTATCTTGGCCACTGGCTGTGGCGACGCGTCCTGGCCGCGTGCCTGCAGCAATGCCACCACGGCATCGGCGGGCGTCGGGTTGGCTCGGGCGGCGGCTACGCTCAGGGTCTCGACGGGCTTGGCCCCCAGCTTGACCAGTTGGTCCAGCACGGCCTGCATTTGCGCATCCGGCACGCCGCTGGCGGCCTGGTTGAGCGCGGTGCTGCGACCGGCTTCGGCTTCAAGCTTGCCAGCCAGCTCGCGTTGTTCATTACCGGTGGCCACACCGGTCCATTCCTTGACTTTGCCGCGGGCCTGTTCCAGACGGCCCTGGAATTCTTGCTGATTCATTGTTGCTCTCCTTGCATACCACCGTCCGCACATCGCAACGCGGCGTCGGGCTAGCGGGGTCGTTAGGCGGAATCGAGCATAGATTGTGCCGCCTGACATCAAGGCTTACTAACGGGGCAAAACTGATCGCGCTGTAGGCGTTTTTTCACTTGCCGCAACCTGCTGCTGACAGCCTTTGTGAGGTGTTTTAAACATTCAGCACAATGCTTACAGAGTGCTTAAGTCGTTTTGTATGACAAATTTCACCTTTTATCGCCCGAAGGCATATTCAGGCCTTTCCAACTCCCATCAGATAATCATAATATGCAGCTGAAATTAACAAGGGCGCGGTCTGCGCCCTGAATCTCAGCGCGTAAGCGAAGGAAAGCTCCATGTCCGCCCCCAGCACCCAGGCACCCGTCGGCCGTATCGATCGGGTCCCGTCCACATCCAGCCACAAATGGCGGGTGGTGGTGCTGTTATGTTGTTGCGCGGTGGCGGCGTGCTCGGCCATGCGCGGCGATGCCAATCTTTCTGCTTCTGCCGCCCCGGTGATCGCGGGTGCAGCGTCTTTGCTCAGCGTGTATGCGGCTTCCAGCCGTGTGGATGCGGGCGGCTCCCTCTGGTTTCAGGCGCAAAACGGCAACCGTCCCACCGATCAGGTGATCTGGATGGTCAATGGCATACAGGGTGGTAATGCAGAAGTGGGCCAGATATCGGCCAGCGGCGTATACCGTGCGCCCGCCCATGTTGCGGGCGCCTTGCCGGTGACCATCCAGGCGGCGCTGAAAGACAGCCCGCTGGTGACCTCCACCGCCCCACTCACCGTCTTCGGTATCTAATCCAGAACACTGTCATAGGATGGGACGCGGCGGTCCCGTCTAGACCCCAAAAAAAAGTGGCCCATCAGGATCCACCGCAGTTGGGTAGGATGCGATACCTTCTACCGCCACTCACTCATCCTTTTTTCGCCAGCTCAAACAATCCCTGGTAGTGGCTGCGCACCTGGCTTAGCACGTGGTGCAGGCCACTGCATGCGCTGAGCAGTGCCATATCTACCGGCTGCTGTTGCGCCTCGGCCAGCGCCAGCGCGGCTGGATGCTGTCGAGCATGCCGTTGGCTTCGGCCAGCAGTTTGGCGCCCGCATCATAGTGACTGAGCAGATAGTCGAGTTCTTCGCTAGAGGACGGAATGGGGATCAGATCAGGCGTTTGCATTGTTATGATTTTCCGCAGCTAAGGTGAGTGGCGTCCTGAAGCCGGACACAGCATAAAAGTCAGCGTCACGGCACTCAAGCACCGATTTTGCTGGCTGTGACAAGCAACACCACAGACCCGGTTAAACGCGGAGGTTCCCGCGGCACGCGCCGCGCCAGATCCGGCGCGCTAAGCGCCACGCCGGG
>BBFD01000146.1 GCA_001313065.1 Silvimonas sp. JCM 19000 | reverse complement strand
CCACGGTGTGTGGCGCGGGGCCTTGTGCGCGTTCAGGCAAAGTACTTGGCCGTCTCCAGCCCGATCAGCGGATCCAGCTCGCACAAAAAAAGCGGTGGGCCTTGTGTGCCACTGCTTCCGGCGTTTCGGCAGTGCAGATCACGTGCCCCATGATGCTGAGATTGCTTCGTATTTGTCGATCTGCTTGCCCGCCTCGATGGCCAGCGTATTAAACGTAATGCCGTATTGATCAAGCAGTGCCTGCAACTGCCCTTGTTCAAACGTGGCCGCAATGCGCCCGCCATGGCGCGCCGCAACGGCAAGCGTAATGCCAGCGGCGGCAAAGCCCGCATCATTCACTTCCACCGGCTCGCCCAGATGCAGGCGGACCAGGTGCTCATAGGCATCCTGACCCGTCAGCATCTGATACATGACCGGCGAGACGCTGCCCATCATGCGCGCATTTATTTCCACCAATACCGGCCCCGTCTCGGTCATCAGCAGCTCAACGTGGTAGAGGCCGATCTGTATGCCCAATGCAGAAAATACCGTCTGCAAATACTGGTTAATTTCCGCTTTTTTTTGCGTCGGCCAAGCCGGATGGCATCACGGCGGCCAGCTCGAGCAAATCGTAATAATGGGCCCGATAGCGCGAGGTGGTGGCGTAACACATCACCCGGCCGTCGCGCACGATGGTTTCCGCGGAATGCAGCATGCCGCTTACGTATTCTTCAACAATATATTCGTGACTGATGATCTGATCGATGGCGTCCGATTTCTCACGGCTCTGCTGCAATGCCAATACATATTGCTCAAAGTCGGCCTGGGTTCGGCAAATGGCGGAAAACTGTTTGGCAAAGCCGCGCACCGGCTTGACCACAAACGGCAATTTGATTTTGCGCGGGCCCTGCAATAAATCTGCTTCGGTCAGGACTTCAAATTCTGGCGAGCGGATGCCGTGAGCGGCCAGGGTGGCGCGCAATTCGTTTTTTGAAAACCGCGGCGCGCAACGCCTCAGCCGAGGGATAAAGCGTGCCGAATTCTTCCGCTGCAATCGACGCCGGCACAATGCCGGTTTCGGCGGTACTGATAATTGCGTCGATCGGGTCCACCTCGGCCAGGCGGCGTAATAGCTGGCTGACGTTGTGCTTTTCCAGGTCATCCACCAACAGATAGTGATCGGTAAACGCGAGATGGGGCGCCAGACGTGCCGGATCTTTGGCCATCAGATCAATAAAGCTGGTGGAGCGGGTCGGCTTGACCAGTGTCACGCGATGCCCCATTTTTTTTGGCCGAGCGAAACGCATTCAGCCCGATTGCCGTGCTATCAAGAAAAAAACCACATGTGCCATAAGGTGCTCTTTTTTAGTGTCGGCGTTATTTATAAAGGCTGCAAAACGCCAGATTGGAAAAAGAAAACAAATGAAAACAGCGCCACGCTCATGGCCGTGGCGGGCAGCCTGATCTGCAACATCACGATTTGCGCCAGCGCAATCAGGCGGAGAGCGCCAGCACTAGCCCTGCCGGACAATGGCCAGCAACAAACAGCATTAACAAATTGGCAATCAGAAAACCTGCATTGGTGGTCGGCAAGCCGGTACTGCAATGGCCAGCGCCATCGGATGTGATATTGAAATGCGCCAGCCGCACGCAGCCACATAACACCAGCGCCGATGCGACCAGCCAGGCGCCATAGCCATCCAGCAACAGCGTCAGGCACAAGGCAGGCACGATATTGAAATTGACCAGATCCGCCAGCGTATCCAGCTGTTTGCCAAATGCGCGCCGGGTTTGATCTTTAAAGAAATAGCGTCGCGCCAGATAACCATCCAGGTGGTCCAGAATGGCAGTGATATAAACCATGCCCAGCGCAAACCGGGTTTGTTGATGCAGGGCCAGATAAAGCGCAGCCACGCCGAGCAAGACATTAAGCCCGGTTACATTGTTGGCGCCGTCCATATAGGCGCCCGGCATCAACCAGGATTTGCTGGGGCTAGGCATATGACGTCCTCGCCGCCAACTGTAGCGTGGGTAAAGCGCTCAGGCGCTGCAGCGCCGCATCAAACGCCGCAGGCGGCGCCGATAGCACCATGCGCAGGTGGTCCTGCCCTTGCTGCCCATACACCGCGCCAGGCACGGTCGCCACCCGGGCTTGCTGCAACAGAAACGTGGCCACATCTTCTCCGGCGCTGGCCGCGCGCGCGCTGGCGGGCAAACTGTTGGCCAGCGCGGCCACCTGGGGAAAGGCAAACATGCCGCCCATGGGCTTGCGGGTCCATGCAAATCCGCGCGCTGCGGTCAGCGTGCTTTGCACCGCCTGCGAGCGCTTTGCAATCAGCTCGGTTTGCTGGCTTAACCAGGCGTCAATTTGCGGGTAATCGAGTATCCGCGTCGCGATGCGTTCGTATTGCGCGTTCACCGCCAGCACCAGGTAGTCATGCACTTTGCCCGCCGCTTCGATCACTTCCGGGCACGCCACCATCCAGCCGATGCGTAAGCCGGGTACACCGAATTTTTTTCGACATGCTGTTGAGCAGGATGTGACGTTTGCCGCTGCGGTCAAAGCGTCGCGCCGAAAAATGCGCACGCCCGAACGTCATGCTGTCGTACACCTCGTCATGGATCACCCAGGTTTTGCCTCATCCGCGTGTGCCATCACCTGGCGCCAATCATTTTCGGAGAGCACATAACCCGTTGGATTCTCGGGTGAATTGATGATCAGCGCCGCTGCATTGCGCAGCCCTTGCACAAAAGCGTCGTTCTGCCCGAGCAAGGCAGCATATTCGTCGTACGCAGGCGGACGCAGGAACACATCCGGCTGCCGGCCCAGCGTGAGCAAGGCACGCTGATACAACATATAAGACGGATCGGTCAGCGCCACGCGGTCGCCCGGCGCTGTGCACGCCAGCAGCGCCAGCGTGAGCGCTTCCACCCCACCATGCGTCACCAGGATTTCGGTGTCGGGATTCACCACCAGCCATAGCGGCGCAAATACCAACGCGATATCGCCCGACGCAAGGCGAGCGATCCCTGCGTCGTCTCATAGGATTTGGCGCACTGCAGAAAAGTAGCGAGGCTTAAATCCTCGGTTTCGATCTGCTGCAACAGCGGCTCCGGCGGACCGAAAAAAAACGGTTCGCCGATGCTCAGATTGACGATAGACGCATCGCGCTTGGCCGCTTCGGAGATGCGCTTGGAGGCATACGGCCCTAAGGCCA
The DNA here is from genome assembly GCA_001313065.1 of Silvimonas sp. JCM 19000. The sequence goes on along the minus strand of BBFD01000146.1, from coordinate 6,822 downwards.
TCACAGCTTCATTCATATTGATTCCAGAATCAGTCCCGCTCAGGCGGCGGCAATGGCGGCAGCCAGATCGCGCGCACGCGCCAGGTCGCCAGCGTTATCGATCTCCACCACGGGCGGCCCTCGGCATCCACATAAGAGGTGTCAAAGCGGGCAAAGGCGCGCTCCAGAATCTGGTACAGCTGCATCGGCCCGGTGTAGTCCAGCCGCGCCAGCGCATCCACCACAAACTGGCGGGCGCGATTGCTGAGCTTGACCGTGCAGATCAGCTCGCCCAATGCGCCATCAGCGCGCTGCAGTTGTGCGCGGCCGTGCTCGACAAACTGCAGCGCCGCCACCTTGCCTTGCGCGGCGTAGGCCACCGTGTCGATGGAGGGACTCTGGCTTAAGGAATCAACCGCGATGCAGATATCCGCCGGGCTGGCCGCAAGTTGGCGCAGTAGCGACGGCGGCACCAGCAAATCGCCTTCAAAATAAATCACATCGTCTTGCACGCTCGATAAGGCCAGCCAGGCACTCCAGTCCAGATTGCGGGTGACGTAGTGCGGGTTATTGATCAGACGAAACGGCTGTTTGGCAAAACCATGGGCGATCTGCACGGCCAGCTCGGCGGCACCATGGCCCAGCACGAAGGTGGCGTCAGCCAGCCCCGCCGCGGCAAAATGCGCCAGTTGCCGCGCGATCAGCGATTGACCGGCCACGTCCAGCGTCGCCTTATGGCAATGCGTGGTCAGGGGGGCAAGCCGGCTGCCTATGCCAGCCATTAAACAAGCGATGTACATGCTGCGAACTCCGTAAAAAAAACGCTGCGTAACAAGGCTGGCTTATGCCGCCTCAAAGCCGACCGTAAAGCTGCTGCCCTGGGCCAGGTTGACCGCAATCGGCACGCCGTCGTACCAGTCTTCCCGCACAAAAGTGCCGCTGTATTGACCATCCAGCACGATGGAGCCCATGCAGATCATCCGGTTTGCGCCTTGCCACGCCGCCAGCGTGTAGGTCCAGATGTCTTCGATCAGCTGTTGCAACAAATACGGTTCCTCGGCTGCCACCAATTGTTCCAGCAAGCGCTGCCACGAGGCGTCGTCATGGTTTTTTGCCAAATTCCACGCCAAAACCGCATAGTCCCAACCCGGGTTTAACGACAAAACGTTGCCGTTGTGCCAAAGCCAGCGGCAACGTTTCTTTATTGAGAATAAAAGAGGGCGGTATATATTGATCAATCAGTGCCGCTTCCTGCGCCGTAAAATAGTGGCGATATTGCGGGCTGCTTAAAAAAGGCAGATTGATTTTGTTGTCATAGATGGCACACGCGGCTGGCGAGCCAATAAAATCAATTAATCCGTTTGCTTCGGCTGTGGCCAGATCGGCAATGATTTGCGCATCGACCTGATATTGCATTTGCTCGGCGTACACAAAATCGGTATAAACCACGTCCACCTTTTTTGCCGCGGCAATACACGCCGCTGGCATCGATGGTCAATTCGCCGGTATTGCCGGTAATGACCTCGAATCCGCTTTCTTTAACCATATTGATAAAATCAGGCCACGCAAAATTCAATTCCGGCTGCTCGGCCGGATTATCCAGCAGCTCCAGCAAAACAGTGGCGCGCTGCGGCGACCATGTCTGGCATTGCGCGCGCATCATGGCGCCCCAGTGCTGATTGATATCCGGCTTGCTCAGCGCCACGCCTGATTGCGCAATAGCGTGATACAGCGCATCGCTTTCAAAGCTACGCGCGCAGCGGTTGGTGGAGCCGAGGCCGCCGAGTGAGGGCGTGACATTCATTTCGACAAACTGGAATCCACGCTCGGTCAGAATTGCATCGGGTCGCGCCAGTAATCGAGCCCGCCCCAATTGGCGCGGCGAGGCGGCCTGCAAAAAAAATATTCGACCCGGGATTGCGGCAATCCTTGCGCTTGCAGCATTTTCTGCAAATCCCCGGCAAAAATCCGCTCGGGAATCTGAAACACCAGTTCCAGCAATTGCCGCGCAATATCGCCTATTTGCGCAACGTAACCAGCCTTGAATACCGGTGGCGGATAACATACCGGCCATTTGCCATTAAAAAATCTGTTGCAAGCGCTGGTTATAGGCATCAAAAGCAGGCTGATAGCCTGTGGCCTGCAGCCAGCAGTCCGCAATTTCAAACACACGGGGATCCAGCTTTTCTGTCATTGTCGACTCCGCAAAAAAACCTTTTTTGGGTTCTGGATGGGCATCACGCCAGATTGCTTTATGTATTTCCGCCATGCGGGAAATAGCGCGCTGAAATACCGCGCCGTCGCCACAATTGGTCAAGCGGATATGTCCGGCGCCTGCCTGGCCATACAAGTCGCCGGGAACCACGGCGATTTCGTGCGCCTGCAACAGATATTTCGCCACCGCGTCTGACGCCGAAACGTCAGAACCGGCGTATGCCGCGGGCAGGTTTTGATAGATCGCACTGACCTCGGGAAACAGAAACATGCCCCCGCGCGGCGTGCGGTTCCAGGCGAAACCGCTGGCGGGCCCGAGCGCATTCAGGGCGTACAGATTGCGCTCCCGCAATGTCTGCGCGTTGTGCTCGCACCAGGTGCTCAGGCCAGGGTCTGTCAACAGCCGCGTCGCAATGCGTTGCGCCCACGGGTTTACGCTCAAACACATCGACTCATGCACGCGCGCCGCCAAGGCGATCACTTCTGGCGCGGCGATCAGCAGCCTATGCGCAAGCCTGGCACCCCGAACTTCTTTGAGCAGCTGTTGACCAGGAGCGAGCGCTCGCGCAAGCCCGCATGTGCCCATGCCGGCTGGTGCGGGCGGCTCAGCGCCAGCGTGTCATAGACTTCGTCGTGCACCAGCCAGCAACCGGCGCGCGCCACCTCGCTCTGAATCCGCGCCCAATCTGCGCACTGCTGACGTAACCAGTGGGATTTTCCGGCGAGTTAAGCAGCACAGCCTGGCTGGAGGCGGCGATGCTGAAGTCCAGAAACTCATGTTCCGCCGCCGCCCGGCGATAGCGCCTTACGCGCCGCCCCATCAAATGAATGGCGCGATCGTACAAGGTGTAGCCAGGATCGCTCAGCTGGACTTCATCGCAGGATTGGTCACGCACAGCAGCGCCACGTTCAGCGCCTGCATGCCGCCATGGGTCACCAGGATTTCTTGCTCGGGGTCAATCTGCAGGCCGTAGCGCTGCGCATACCACGCTGCGATGGCGCGCCGCAGCGTCAAAGCGCCGCAGGAATGTTCGTAGGCTTTGAGCCCTTGCAACAGCGGTGCAAGCTGCAGATCTTCAGCCGCCACGGCATCCAGCACCTGCTGCGGCAAGGCAAAGTCCGGTTCGCCTATGCTCAGGTTCAGGATCTGCGGATTCGCCTTGGCCGCCTGCGCGATGGCCTTGGAAGACTGCGCCGGCGCTTGCTGCAAGTACTGGTTTAGTGTGGGCATACTGTTTCGCACCTCGGATCAGGCTCGCGCCCCTCGGTGGCCGCGAGCGCGACAAAACGCGCCAGCGCTGCGACCAGCTCATCGATATCCAGCATGCTCAACTCGCCGATCACCCCCACCCGAAACGAATGCGGATTGGCGTGTCTGGTCGGATAGATATGCAGCCCTTGCTGCGCCAGCCAGGCATGGAGCTGGTCCATGGGCAGCATCACCCCGGGCGCGGCTTGAAACGTCATGATGATCGGGGCGCGATATTGCGCGGCGATCACCGGGGCAAAGCCGATTTGCCGCATGCCCGCCAGCAAATGTTCCGCCCGCAGCGCGTAGGTCTTTAGCCTGGCGGCCTGGCCACCGTGTTGCTCGTATTCCTGAATTGCTTGTTGCAGCGCCAGCAACACTTGCAGCGGCGGCGTAAAACGCCATTGCCCGTCTTGCTGCAAACCCAGCCATTGCGCTTTGAGATCAAGGCTGAGCGAGCGCGGCGCGTTGTTCTGCAACAGCAGGTCAGTCCGCGCAATCACAAAGGCCACACCCGGCAAACCATGCAGACATTTGTTGGCCGACAAGGCCATGCCCGCAATCCGCCGCGGCTCGATATTCAAGGCCATGGCGCCAAAGGTGCTGATGACATCCAGCAACAGCAGTGCGCCATGCTGTACGGCCAGGCGCGACAGTCCTTCCAGATCGTTCAGCACGCCGAGGGCAGTTTCAAAATGGACGGCCGCCAGATGGGTGATGTGCCCGCTCTGCTGCAGGCGCTGCTCCACCAGCACAAGGTCGAGCGCCTGATACGGATCCAGCCGCAGCACCTCGTGCGAGATGCGGTGGATGCGGCAGATCTCTGTCATGCGGGCGCTATATACGCCGTTCTCGATGATCAGGACGTGGCTGTGCGCGTCCAGCAAACTGGTCAACATGGCCTCGACCGCAAACGTGCCGCTGCCCTGGATGGGCACCACGCTGTGCGCGTCGCCGAGGCCGGCAATCCTGGCTATGGCGTGCTGCAAATTCTGCGTCAATGTGATCGCTGCAGGCGTCCTTGAGCCCAGATCGGCGGCCGCGGCAGCGCGCACGCTCGAACTGGTATTCAAAGGGCCGGGCGTAAAAAAGCCGGTCAGGAGTGCTCATAGGGTTTCCGGGTGGCAAGGGTCGGGGCAGCGGGTGCGCACCCGCTGCGCTTCAGGTCAGCGCATCGTGCAAAGTCGGCGTCGACACATGGAACATCGGATGGCCGGGCTGCTCGCGCTTGGCGCGGTAATACGGTGCGTAGCGCTCGCCCTCCGCCTGCAGGCTGAAGGTAAAAAACAGGATGCGGCGGGTGTGGTCCGAGCGGTTTTCGGCCGAGCGATGCGGCACAAACGAATCGAAGAACACAATATCTCCGGGCGCTGCCTCAAGCAGATTCCAGTGCATGGTGGCGGCGAACTCGTCCCGGATATCGCCATTTCTGGCCCCACCCACATAGCTGGGCAGCACGGGCAGACGTCCACGTGGTGTGTTTATCAGTGTGTCGTGCTGCCCCTTCGCCCAACCGGGCGCGGCCATTTCGAGGGCGCCATTGCGGGCGGTGGCGGGTTCCAGCATCAGTGCGGCCGTGATATGAAACGAGCTATCAAAGTGGCGGTAGGCCGTAATATCCTGGTGCGGCGCAAACCCGCCGCCTCCGGGTCGTTTCAGATTGCATTTGTCTTTAAACAGCAGCAGCGGCGCGCCCACCAGCGCCTCGGCCACGCTTTGCAGCGCGCCCACCACCTGGTGCCGGAAAAAAAACGGCGAGCTTCCCGCGATATGTTCAAAGCGGCACAGCTGCTGCCGGTCGCGGGCTTCTGCCACCGCAATCAGCGTGCTGGGCGGAGTGGCCGCATGATTGAGCAAAGCGGCCTGCGCCGCCAGTTCAAGGCGGTCATGCTCGGCACGCAACGGTGCCAGGTCGAGGCCGCTTTGCTGCGCTGATTGATGCACGTAGCCCGCTTGATGAAACTGTGCTTTGAGTTGTTCATGTCTGCCTTATCTGCTGGCTGAGGACGGCCCGACGTCGGGGCCCAGGCTTTAGCGCAGGGCCGCCAGCCGCTGCAAGGCGCGCTCGAATTCTTCCTGCGGCGTGCACAAGACCATCCGCACATGGTTATTGCTGGCGGGCCCGTAGACCGAGCCTGGCACCACCGCCACCCCCACCTCGTCCATCAGATAGCGGGCGACAGCGTCACCGACGGGCAGGCCTGGCGTACGAAACTGCTCCGGCATGCGGCGATAGATTGCGCTGACCTCCGGAAACAGGAACATCGCGCCCAAGGCTTGCGCGGCCAGGCAAAGCCAGCCTCGGCGCCAAGCGTGGACAGCGCCACCGTGGCGCGGTCACGCATGTCTTTCGACACCTGTTGCAGCCAGGGGCTACGCGCACCATCGCGCAACAGGCGCGTGGCGATTTGCTCGTACTGGATATTGACGCCCAGGTACAGATAGTCATGCGCCTTGGCCGCCTGTTCGATCACCGGGCGGGCGCCACCAGCCAGCCTATCCGTAAGCCGGGCAGACCAAATTTCTTGGAAAAAAAACTGTTGATGATGATCGCGTTATCGGCCAGCCCCTCTACCGCGCGCGCCGGGCGATGGCGCCGTTCAAAAGCCATTGCGTCATAGACTTCGTCATGAATGATCCACGTGCCGTTGCGACTTGCGGCGTGGGCAACCTGCTGCCAGTCCTCGTCACTGAGCATGTAGCCGCTGGGGTTTTCCGGCGAATTGATGATCATGGTTTTTACCCCGTCCAGTGCGGCCGGGTCGGCCAGCATCGCGGTGTATTCATGCACGCCAGCGGGCCGGGTCAAGCGTTTGACCTTGCGCTCCAGCGTCTGGATGGTTCGGGCGTACAGCATGTAGACGGGTCGCTGATCGCCACCGACTCGCCCGCGGCGGTAGTGCTCAGCAAGGCCAGGGTGATGGCCTCTACCCCGCCGTGCGTCACCATGATTTCGCATTCCGGATCCAGCACCAGCCGTAGCGTTCCAGATACCAGTGCGCGATCGCCTGGCGCAAAGCCAGACTGCCGCGCGGCGACTCGTAACGCTTGGCGGCGTCGAGGAAACGCGCGATAGACAGATCTTCGTTGGCAATGGCCTCCAGCAAATATTCGGGCGGCCCGAATACGGGCTCACCAAAACTCAGATTGGCGACATCCGGATTATTTTTTGGCCTGCAAGGAAATGGCTTTGGAGGCATAAACGGCCATGCCGGTCAGCACAGGGTTAAGGCTGTGGTCGGGCTTCAGTTCAGTGGTGTTCACGAGATTTTTCCCAGTTTTATCGGTAAACGGTCGTCGATCAGCAAGGCGCAATTTCGAGCGCTGTATCGCAAGCCAGGCGGGGCGCATCGGCGCTGCCCGCCAGCGTCTGGCGAAAA
>BBFD01000145.1 GCA_001313065.1 Silvimonas sp. JCM 19000 | reverse complement strand
GCCGTGGCTGAGCGCGTCGATCCGACCGTGGAAGACGCCTACTGGCGCGAAAGCCATGCCACGCAAACATTTGCGGCAGGCCGCCCGTTTGATGATTTCCACGGCGCTTATCGCACCGGCTATGAAGGCGCTGACCGCTATCCGGACAAGACATTTGATGAAGTCGAACCCGATCTGCAAGCCGATTACACGCGTAATCGGGGCGATTCAACGCTGGATTGGCCGGACTCACGCGACGCCGCGCGCGCCTCGTGGGATCGCATCGTGCACAACGCGTAGAACGCTAAGCGCCGCGCAGGCTGAAGTCAGGAACGGCGGGCCGGCATCAATGCCGGCCTTGCTCGTCCGCGCAGGGCGCCGTATTTGCGGCGCCCGCAGTCATGTCTGAGCGATGCACGCTGGCGGGGAGGCCCTATGCGCAAGTTAACCTGGATGTTATTGACGTCGCTGTGCGTGGCAGGCTGCGGCACGCCCAAGGCCAGCTTTTATCCCATCGCCGCCAAAGACCGCAAAAACGTGGCCACGGTGGTGGTGGGCGTGGATACGCTGACCGAAAGCGAATGGCGTTACTGGAGTTATGCCAAAGCAGGTGGCGGCTCGGTCAGCAAAAAGCCGGCCGACGACGCCTTTGTGATCAAACTGCCGCAGGCGCACAGCATGATCGTGATTGAAGTGCCCGCCGATGACAGCGGCCGCTTTGGCCCCGATGTATTTGCCACCGGTGGCAAGACGTATTTCCGCTATTGCAAGGGCGATCAGGTGCCCGCGGTACCGTTGAAGGCGGGTGAGGTGGTGTATGTCGGCGACGTGCATTTGACCAAAGATAAAGGCCTGTTCAGCCTGGCGTATGGGCACGATTTTGCTGCGGCGAAAAAAGTTTGTCGCGCGCGATTACCCCGAGCTGGTGGCCAATTTGCGCGATCGACCTTCAAGAACTTTAAAGTGACCAGCGTTTGCGCGGCGTGAGCGGCGTAGTGACTAGAGCACCACCTGCCCATGCATGGGGTGGGTCTAGACCCACCTTTCAAAGACGCACGTGATTGCTACTTTGCTTGCCGGCTTTGGGTGGTGGGTCTCGACCCACCTATGGGAGATGCATGCGATTGGAACTTTGTTTGCCGGCTTTGGGTGGTGGGTCTTGACCCACCCTATGCATGCATAAGATGGGTCTGGACCCGCGCGATAGCGGTTTTAGCTCACCGTGCTGTGGTCGGGCGCGGGGGCGCCGAAGGCGAGGCGGATGTATTTTCGGCGTTCGGGGAAGGTCGAAAGGTGTTCGCTCAGGCTGACCAGCGCGGCACGATCCGGATCGTGGTCAGCGCGCTCGCTCAGGGTGTGTGCCAGTGCCCCTTTGATAAAAGCAAACTGGCCTGCATTCATCGATTTTTTCGGTCATGATGCTGCCTCCTTGTGATGAACCGGAAATCACCCCAGCCTGGCCCGTTACTGCGTTTTTTGCCCGCTACGAATGCGGCGGCGGAACGGCCTGCTGCGGTGTATTTCGATAGTTCTTATTGTCCGCTTGTAACAGCGTTTGCTTTATCGGCCATGCGCACATCCCGTTGTCATCTAAAGCCTGAGGCGCCGTTAAGGCGCAAGCGGTTTGGGTTGCAGGCCGAATGCTGCCGCCCATGTCTCATTCTGGTGCGCTGCAGGCCGGGCAGCGCGCCGTATCAAACCGCGCCACCAACACGGTCCGCCGCCGCAACCGCACCTACTGCGCCGCGCCCATCCGCGCCACGCTGCAACTCATCCGCGCTGCATGCAGTTCATCGCGCCTGATGACGGCTGGTCGCAAGTCCAGCCGGGCCAGCCCGCTTGTGCCGAGAATGGCTACATCTCAACGCGGAAGCCGACACCATGAACCTGCATCGTTTAGCCCTTGCCCTGACCAGCCTGATTGCCCTGCATAGCGCCGCCTGGAGCGCACCCGCATCCGCCCCGGCCGCAGCAGTGCAAGCTGAGCCGGGCTTGCCCGAGCGCAGCAAACTGTTGTTCTGGTCACCCGAAGAGCAACGCGTTGGCTATCAACAGATGGAACGGATTTTCCCCGGCCGCACGGCGCCTGCCGCCGCCACGCCCAGCACCTTGCCCGTAGCCGCCCAGCGCATCGACGTCTCCTTTAACTGGCAAGGCAAAACCACCGACCTGGCCCGCTATATGCAAGACCAGAATGTCTCCGGCTTGCTGGTGCTGTCGCACGGCCAGATTGTGCTGGAAAAATACGCGCTGGGCCTGAGCCAGAGCGGGCGCTGGACTTCCTGGTCGATGGCCAAATCGGTCACCTCGACGCTGGTCGGCGCAGCGATTCAGGATGGATCCATCCATAACGTCGATGATGCGGTCACCCGCTATCTGCCCGAACTGGCAGGCAGCGCTTATCGCGATGTGACGGTGCGGCAGTTGCTGACCATGACCTCCGGCGTGCGCTGGAATGAGGACTACCGTGACCCCGGCGCCGATGTGAACAAACTGGGCGCCGCGGTGATGCAGAAGGGCGATGCAGGCTTGCTCGATTACATGGCCAGACTGCCGCGCGACACCGCGCCGGGTACCGCCTTTGTCTACAAAACCGGCGAATCCGATCTGATCGGTCTGCTGGTCAGCCGCGCCACCCAACAGCCGCTGGCGGATTATCTGTCGCAGAAAATCTGGCAGCCGGTGGGCATGGAACAAGCCGCATTCTGGGTGAGCGGTCCGCACGGCACGGCCATGAGCGGATGTTGCCTGAGCAGTTCCTTGCGCGATTACGGCCGCTTTGCCCAGTTCTTCATGCACGGTGGCAAGGCCGCCGATGGCACACAAATCCTGCCGCCCGACTGGACCCGTCAGGCCACTACCTCGGTGGCCGATACCGCCAACACCGACCATGGTTATGGCTATCAATGGTGGACCGGCGCGCACGGCACTTACACTGCGCGCGGCATCTTTGGCCAGGCCATGTACTTTGATCCGGCCAAAGATCTGGTGGTGGTGCAACTGGCGGCCTGGCCGCACGCCACTGACGCAGAGCGGGTGGCTGAGCGTGACGCGCTGTTTGCCGCCGTGGCCGCCCAGGTTCACTGAACGCACGCCACGCACAAGCCACCGCCCGCAGTGTCGGGACGGTGGCTTGTTGCATGGTGCAAGCGTGACCAGATTGATGGTCCCGCCTGGCGCGCTTCAAGCCTGCGCCTGGCTGGTAGCGTTCAGCGTCGCGTGGGCAATGGCCGAGGCCGAAATGGCCGCCGGAAAGCCGGCATAAAACGCCAGATGCGTAATCACCTCCGCCAGTTCGGGCGCGGTAACGCCGTTGCTGATGGCGCGGCGCAAATGCGCCGGCAACTCGTCGGCATGGCCGCCTGCAATCAGCGCGGCGATGGTGATCATGCTGCGGTCGCGTGGGCTCAAGCGGCGTCTTGCCAGAATTGCGGGTAGAGCGTGTCGTCGACAAATTGCGACAGTTTGGGCGTAAACGCGCGGGCTGCTTCGCGCGGACTGCTGAAATCAAGCTTGCTCATGATGGGCTCCGTTCAGGCCTGGCTGATAAATTTGTGGGTGAGATAGTGATCGATGCCTTCGCGGCCGCCTTCCGAACCGATGCCGCTTTCCTTCAGGCCGCCAAAGGGCAACTCGGTGGCCACGATGCGGTATTGATTGATGCCGATCATGCCGGCTTCCAGCCGGTCGCCGACGGTCATGGCCGTGCGCACGTTGCTGGTAAACGCATAGGCAGACAAACCGTAGGGCAGGCGGTTGGCCTCGGCCAGACCGTCTTCCAGTGCATCAAACGGCCGCAGGATGGCGATGGGGCCGAACGGTTCTTCATGCATGACGCGGGCGTCCATCGGCACATCGGCCAGTACCGTCGGTTCAAAGAAATAGCCATCGCGCTCAATGCGTTTGCCGCCGGTCAAAAACGCGCGCGCCACGGGCAATAGCGTCGGCCACCAGTTCTTCCATCTTGGCCAGTTGGCGCGGGTTGGCCAGCGGCCCCACTTGCGTGCCGGGCTGCAGACCATCGCCCACTTGCAGCGCGCGGGTGGCGGCGATAAAGGTCTCGACAAACTGCGCGTATACGCCGCGCTGGATCAAAAAAACGCGTGGATGAAATGCAGATCTGCCCGGTGCCGCGAAAGCGATTGGCGGCGCCTTGCACGGCGGCTTGCTCCACCTCGGCATCGTCAAACACCAACACCGGGCCGTGTCCGCCCAGTTCCAGCGTAATCGGCTTGACGCCCGCACCTGCGCGCTCGGCCAGCAAGCGGCCAATCGGCACCGAGCCGGTGAAGGTGACTTTGCGGATCAGTGGTGAAGCAATCAACTGGCGCGATACCTGGTCCGGCACGCCAAACACCACTTGCAGCACGCCTTTGGGCAGACCCGCATCGTCCAGCGCCCGCGCCAATGCCAGAGCGGTGGCGGGGCTTTCTTCGCCTGGCTTGATAATGACGCTACAACCGGCCGCCAGCGCTGCCGACAACTTGCGCGCCGGGGTAATGGCCGGAAAATTCCACGGCGTAAACGCCGCCACCGGGCCGATGGCCTGGCGCTTGACCAGTTGCTGCACGCCGGGCCGGTTGGACGGCACCACGCGGCCGTCGATACGGCGCGCTTCTTCAGCAAACCATTCAAAGTAATCCGCGGCGCGCAGCACTTCGTCACGTGCTTCGGCCAGCGGTTTGCCTTCTTCCAGCACCATCTGGGTGGCGATATGCTCGGCACGCTGGCGTATCAGCGTGGCGGCTTGTTTGAGAATGCGCGCCCGTTCGGCGGGGGCGGTCTGGCTCCACAGTCTGAAACTGGTCTCTGCGTGGCTTAGCGCGGCATCCAGATCGGCGCTGCTGGCCAGCGGCACCTGGCCGATTACAGCGGCGCTGGCGGGGTTGATGACAGCGGCGGTGGTGCGCGCTTGCGCGTCGATCCACTGGCCGCCAATAAACAAGAACAGCGGATCATATTCTGCGGTTTGCATGGTCAGGCTCCTTCGGACTACACGGGTGGAAACAGAGGTGTGGTGCGCGCAGAAAGGAGCTTATGCCGCTGAGCTTTGGTCGATAATACCGCCGTCACCCATAACGGCTTTGCACGGGACGCATAGATGCAGATCGAAAAGATGGCAGAGTTTCTCGGCGTATTTGCCGACGTGGCGCGCGAGGGCAGCTTCTCGGGCGCGGCGCGGCGGCGCGGCATTACGCCGTCGTCGGTGGCGCGGCAGATCGATGCCCTGGAGGCGCAACTGGCAGCACCGCTGTTTATCCGCTCCACCCGCCTGCTGACGCTGACCGATGCCGGCCACACCCTGTTGCTGCGGGCGCGGCACATCCTCGACGCGCTGGCTGATGCGCACCAGGAAGTGGCTTCGATGAGCGGGCAAGTCTCGGGCACTTTGCGCGTGGCGTGTTTCCCCAGTTTTGGCAAACGCTATGTCATTCCGGTAGTCAGCGCGCTGATGCGGCAATATCCCGCGCTGGCTATCGAACTCGATCTGACCGAACGCCTGGCCGATCCGGTGGCGGAGCGGGTGGATATCGTTATCCGCATGGGCGAGCTCGGCGACAGCACGCTGATCGCCACCCGGCTGGCCACGCAAACCCGCGTGCTGTGCGCCAGCCCGGCTTATCTGGCTGCCCACACGCCTATCCATGCCGCATGCGATCTGGCTGACCAGCGTTTGATCGACAAACTGCATGGCGCGGATCTGCTGGGCTGGGCTGATCTATTGCCGCAAGCGCTGCGGCAACTGGGCAAACCCGCCGTGTTTTACTGCGACGATTTTGAAGCGATGCGCCTGGCCGCATGCGAAGGCCTGGGCGTGGCGTATTTGCCGGATTGGGTAGTGGGGCCGGATATTCAGGCGGGCGAGCTGGTGCAGGTGTTACCGCAATGGTCGCAACAAGCGGCCAGCCGTACTGGCATCCATGCCTTGCGCGCATTGCGCCAGCCGTCACCGCGCGTGACCGCCTTGCTGGATGGTCTGCGCGCGCACATCGGCACGCCGCCGCGCTGGGCCGTGGACGCGCGCACAGCAGCGACGTCGGACTGAGCGCACGACGATTTGACCAGGCATTTTGATTCAGGAAACCGACGGCATGCACATCTCTCGTTTACCTCTGTTCAGCGCCGGGCTGGCGCTGGTTCTGGCGCTGCCGCTGGCGCAAGCGCGCGATCTGGAATTTGGCGGCTACACCTGGACTGTACGCAGTGGCCGCGGCGGGCCGGGGCCGAATGCATGGGATGAGCGCAATGTCTGGCTGGATAAAGACGGCCTGCATTTGCGCATCAGCTACCACGACGGCGCCTGGTATTGCGCCGAACTGACCACGCGCCAGGCGCTGGGCTTTGGACATTACCAGGTCGAGTTGGCGGGACGGCCGGATTTGTTTGATCGCAATGTGGTGTTGGGCTTGTTCAATTACGCCGGGCCGGATGGCAATAACGAGATCGATATCGAGTTTGCGCAATGGGGCAAGGCCAACAATCTGGATCGTCTCAACTGGACGGTCTATCCGGCGCATGGCGGCAGCAAAGCCGGGCATGTCGCGCTGCCGTTGCAGCTGGACAGCAATGCCAGCACGCATTTATGGACATGGTCGCCCAAGGCGGTGGAATACCTCAGCTACCAGGGTTGGCTGTCGCAAAGCACCACACAGCCGGTGATCGGGCGCTGGCATTACGCGCCGCCGCAATTGGCGGCCGTGCCGCAAACCCCGATGCCGCTGCATTTGAATCTGTGGCTCAACCATGGCGAGGCGCCGACCGATCGCCAGCCGGTGGAAGTTGTGCTGCGCTCGTTCTCGTTTGAGCCGCTCTGACACCGGGCCCGCGCGCTGCGGACTGACCTGGTGCAGCTGATTGCAGCGGCGCTGCGGCGGGCCATCGGCACATAAAAAAACGGCCGCGCGCAATTGCGGCGGCCGTTGCTGCGGCAGGCAGCGCTTTATTGCACAAAATCCACCGCGTCGTACGCTACGCCGGGGCTCAGATAGGTGGTGCCGGACGAGCCGCTGATCACATTGATGGTCAGCGTATTAGTACCCGCCACCAGCGCGCTGGCGGGCACGCTATAGGTGTACAGCGTGTTGTTGCCGCGATAGGTGCCCACCGTCATGTTGCGGGTATCCGGCTGGCTGGAGGCAGTGGGGTTGGCCGAGCTCCAGTTATTGACCACGATCTGCGGCCGGCCGCCGGCGTAGGCGGTGGTGATGCCGATACGCACTTTGCTGGCCACCAATTGGCTGGCGCTCAGATTGAACTGCACGACTTGCGCGCCATTGACGCTTTTCCAGCTATAGGCCGGGAAACCGGTGGCGGCGGTGGACGTGCCCACCACAAAAGTGCCCGGCGTCCAGCTGGCCATGCGCACATCGGACGGATGCATGCGGTTGACCTTGTCGCCATTGAGCAACTCCAGTGGCGTGCCATCCCAGTCGCCGATGCGCCACAGCGCGGTGGTCGCGGACGGATCGTTGCTGATGGCCAATGCGCCCAGATTGAGCGTGCTGCCGGCGCTGACGGTGACGTCCTGGCTGGCAACGGCCAGCTCATTCTTGTAGACCTGCATTGCATAGGTGCCGGGCAACATGCCCGCGCAGCTGAAATTGCCGCTGCTGGCGTCGATGGTGGTCCAGTACTGCGCAGCGCTGTTGGCAAAGGCCACGGTGTAGCGATAGTTACTGTCGCGGCCACTCACCCCGGTGCCGCTGACGGTGCCGCGGCCGCTGGCGCCCACCCAGCCTTTGAGGCCCATATCGGCATACCAACTGGTGTCGATGATGTCGGGCGCGCTGCCGTCGGTGAAGGCGAGGGCGTAGGTATTCAACACGCTGGTGCGGAAGGCCTCGGTCTGCGCCATGCCGTAGTTGATGATGTAGGTCAGTTGCTGCTGCGTGCTGGTGCCCTGGTTAAGCAGCTGCGGTAGAACGGGCCACCGGACATGCCTTCGCTATTGCCGCGTACCACCCACATGCCCACACCGCTGCCTTGCGCGCCGATGTAATACCAGTCACGCAAACGCTGGTTGGAATAATGCTTGGATCGGGTTTCGCCATTGGCCGTGCCAAAAATATCGGCCGATTCGATGGTGCCGGTGATATCGGTCAGATCGGAAGCAGCCGGGCCGGTTGGCACTTGCGACTTGAGCGCGCGCACCAGATAGCGCACAAAGCCTTCGTTCACCTGGTTGGGTTCGGACGCAAAGATCGTGCCCATATACACGCGTGGATCGCCACGCGCGCCAGGTAGTAGTGCGTCATGTCGCCGGCGGTGACCGTGATACGGATATGGTCGGCATCCAGAAGCGCGGCGTCGACCACCACGGCGTCTTCGTTGGTATCGGTATACAGGTAGCCCGCGCCCGCATTCAGCTGCGTGCCCGCCGAGGTGTCTTGATATTCAACGCCTTTGTAGACCAGCGAGGCCAGATCGCCCGGTGCCTGGGTACTGGCCGAGTAATCGCCGCGCCGTACTTTAAACACCAGGCCAGCGCCGGTATCGACGGTGTAATAAGTGCTGCTGGTGGTCAGCCCAAAACTGCTGGCGCTACTGGTATCGAGAGTGGGCTTGGCGATGGCGGTGGTGCAGCCCGATTGCAAAGTGGCGCCGGTAGAGCCAGTGAGCACGCTGGCAGCGGCATCGCCCGCGCTGTTATCCGTGGACGTGCTGGTTGTCGTCGGTGTGGGCGTGGGTGTGGTGCCCGTCCCGCTGGAACTGGTGCTGCCGGCACCCGTAACGGTGGTAGAACCGTCGCTGCTGGCGCTGCTTGTATTTGTGGCGGTGCCCGTGGCACTGCCGGTCAAGCTGTCCCCATTCGAATCGCCGCCACAACCCGCCAGCAGCAACGTGCTGGCTACCCACAAAACGGCACCGCGTGCCCATGCCTGACTCACCATCAAACCCCCCAGTCTGGATAAGGGCCAAGCCGGCGCATCGCCGTCGCTTGGCCTGTGTTATTGATTTTTTGTTTTTTGTTTACTTCGAACTGGCGGGCAATCTATCACTGGCGAATCAAACGGCTGTTTAACTTGCGGACGGACGTCGGCGGACGGGCGATGGCTGTGCGGCCTGGCGGGCAGTGCCGGGCTTGCGGCCACAAAATTTGCTGCGCGATAACACGCGGGTGGGATCAGCAGGCGGACTGTTGCAGCGCGAGATTAGCGCTGTGGTTTTATCCGCCCGCAGCCAGGGTTTCGAAGGCAATCTGTTGCAATGCGCTCGCCTGCGCTGGCGAGATCCCCAACTCCGCTGCGCTGCTTTCGTGCGGGCCGAGCGTGCGTGGGTCTACGCCCGTGATCTGGCCAAACAGCACCAGCGCCGCCAGGTAATAGCCGTAGCTGCTGGCGTGGTAGTTGTCCCAGCTCCACAGATCGACCTGACCGTAGCTGATGCCGTCGTAGGGATCCGGGTCGGCCAGCCGGTTGAAGGCGCGGTTCCACGCCTCGCCAACCGGGATGACCGCCGCAATGGCCGGATGCGCGGCTTTGGCCTGGTCATAGCCGGCGCGTACATCGCGCGCCATTTGCGTGATCGGCTTGCCGTACCAGTGGCCGCCCGCTTGATAAGTCTGGTCGGCGCGGGACCAGGTCGATTCCAGATAGATCGTGACATTGGGGTTTTGCGCGGTCAGCGCGCGCGTCAGTTTGCCGCTGAAGTTGATCAGACTGGCCGGATCGCCCGGTGCAGCTTCGTCCAGCACGGAATGACTTTGCAACACCACCACGTCCCACGGCCTGGCGATCAGATCGAGCTTGTGCTGGTAATGAAAATCGAGCCTTTGCCGGGCGCGGTTTCCAGGCTAACCGCGTAATCCAGCCCGGCTTGCCGCGTAAAGTTCTTGAACAGGCCAGGCACGCCGCCATCACCGCCGTGGTTAAGGTCGGTCACGCTGTCGGCGCGGTAATGAAAAGCCGCTGAGTTGGCGCCAAAGGTAAAACTGTTGCCGACGAACAAAATGGTTTTGCTGGCCGGTACGCTCGCCGACGCGGTGATGGGCGTTGGGGTGGCCGCCATTGCGGCCGGGGATAGTGCGAGGGTGGCCAGGCAAGCCAGCAG
>BBFD01000144.1 GCA_001313065.1 Silvimonas sp. JCM 19000 | reverse complement strand
GGTGCAGCGACGGCGGGCGCCGGTGCGGCCGCGGGGGCACTGTGGTTCGCTTGCACGATACTGTCGAACAGCGCTTCGAGATCGTCTGAATCGCCACTGTTGAGGCTTGGTCGCTCACGTCGGCCTACTCCTTACCTGTTTTTTTTGTTCAATTGCCCATGTTGGCGAAAATCTTCTTGAGCTTTTCGTCCAGCGTGGCAGCGGTAAACGGCTTGACGATATAACCCGAAGCGCCGGCCGTCGCCGCTTCGATAATGTTTTCTTTCTTGGCTTCCGCCGTCACCATCAGCACCGGCAAGTGCTTGAGCGAACCATCCGCACGGATGGCGCGCAGCAGTTCAATGCCGGTCATGTTGGGCATATTCCAGTCAGTCACCACAAAGTCGTAGCTGGTGTTCTGCAGCTTGTGCAGTGCGATCTGACCGTCTTCTGCTTCCTCGACGTTAGAAAAGCCGAGTTCCTTCAGTAGGTTGCGCACGATGCGACGCATGGTGGAAAAGTCATCCACCACGAGAAAGCGCATGTTGTTGTCAGGCATCCTGTTACTCCGCGTCTTCACCGGCGGCCCGTGTTGCCGTGACGGTGATCATTGATTACGTAGGGTTAGGTTCGGACCTGTGCCGTATTACGGATGAGGCCCACACTATTCTGTACGGCACTAGCGTGATGTGGATCAAGCATAGCGCACAAGTCTCATCATTCTCTTATATAGCTATGCTCGCTGTCAGCCCGCGATATAGGGACTGAGCGTATCGGCCAGGATTACCGGATCAAACTTGGCGACATACGCATCCACCCCCACGCTCGAACCCATGGCCCGATTGGCGTTGGAAGACAACGACGAATGCATCACCACCGGTATGCCGGTAAAGCGATGATCCGATTTGATGTGCTTGGTCAGCACATAGCCATCCATTTCGGGCATTTCCGCATCAACCAGAATCAGCTTGAGCTTTTCGCGCAGCAATTCGCCATCGTGCGTGGCACGGTTGGCCAGATTCTGCAGCTTGTCCCACGCTTCTTTGCCGTTATTGGCCTGGTGATACTTGATGCCCAGCTTGTCCAGTACACCAACAATTTCTTTACGCGCCACCATCGAATCATCCACAAAGAACATGAATGAATCCGGATCAATATTGGTGGGTGGCAAATCGGGAATGATCGGCTCGCCGATCACACTCGACAGAATCTGTTCTACGTCCAGAATCGAAACCAGCTTGCCATCAGGCAATTCAGTCAACGCAGTAATCAGCGCCTGATTACCCGCCAGCATTGATTCCGGTGCGCGTACTTTGTCCCAGTCCACGCGGATGATGCGATCGACTTCATGCACCAGGAATGCCTGCGTGTGCTTGGAGAATTCGGTCACGATCATGGTTGAATCGGCCGTCGATAACGGCGATTCATTGGTCGAAATAAACCGCGATAGCGCAATCACCGGAATGATATTGCCGCGCAGCGAAATCACGCCTTCTACGCCCAGTGGCATATTCGGTGTTTTGGTGATCTTGGGCGTCTGCGAAACTTCGCGCACCTTGAACACATTGATCCCGAAGATTTCTTTGGTCCCCAGCGAGAACAAGAGGATTTCCATCTTGTTCGAACCGGCCAGTTTGGTCCGGGCGTCCACGCTGTCGAGCAGGTTGACTTGTGATTCGCTCATGGTCGCTCCACTGCTTCTTGTCTTGATTGCCACCGGGCTGTTTCAGCAACCCGGATGTCAGAAAACCTGGCGTCGCAATTAACAACGACGCCCCACAATAACGGACGCGCCGTCTTATTCTTTCATCAGATAATTAGCGATGGTTTGCGACAGCTTATGTGGTTCAAATTTGGACACATAACCATCTACCCCACCGATTGCCCCAGCTTCTGGTTAGAAGCGCCAGACAAAGACGAATGCATCAGTACCGGAATCCCGGCAAAACGCGGATCGCTCTTGATCATTTTGGTCAGCATATAGCCGTCCATTTCGGGCATTTCGACATCGGTGAGTACCAGTTGCACCATGTCTTTAGCGGTTTTGCCCTGGACATCGGCAGCCGCTGCAATCTTCTGCAATTCGTCCCAGGCGCGTTTGCCATTAATGGCAAATTGATGCTGGATATTCATGGCATCCAGCGTGGCCTGAATCTGGCGCCGCGCCACCACCGAATCGTCTGCGTAAAACACGCGCTTGGCGCTCAGGTCGCTGCCAACCTTGACCACCATGCTGGTGTCGATGTAATCGGCGGTTTGCGTGGTTTCGGCCAATACTTTTTTCAACGTCGAGCATCATGACCAGCTTGCCGGTATCGAGCTCGGTGACGGCGGTGACCAGACCGCCCATTTGATTGGTCAACATATCCGGCGGCACCCGCATCGAAGACCAGTCCAGCCGCAGGATGGTGTCGACGGCCTCAACCAGAAAACCCTGGGTATGGCCGTTGTACTCAGACACGATCATGATTTCGGGACGGCTTTGCGTGGTGATGCCCGCATATTTGGCCAGATCGATCACCGGCACCAGTACGCCGCGCAAGCTCACCATGCCTTCGACCGAGGAGGGCATTTCGGGCGCTTGCGTAATTTCTGGCGTGCGCATTACCTCGCGCACTTTGAATACATTAATGCCGAAATTTTCGCGGCGGCCCGACCGTTGATCCACGCCGAGCGTAAACAGCAGGATTTCCAGCTTGTTGGTGCCGGCTAGCTTGGTGCGCGCATCGATGTTCTTCAGAAGGTCGGACACGTTGAAAACTCCATAAACGAATCAGCTTTTTTTGCTGCCGGTATTCGTAAGTATTCCGAATGAATTGCGTAAATAAGGCAATATGCCGGATAGATATGAACGCAGTGTATCGAGTGTGTGTTAAAGCCAAAAGGCTGAGAGGTCCTAGTTGCACAATAGACGCATAAAAGGTAGGGCGTGAATTACGATCGTTATAATGCAAAACGAATGCCGTCACAAGGATGCTAGATCATGGCTGAACACGCTGCCAGCATGGACCCGCGTGAACTCGAAGAGGCTTTTTTCGCTGTTTACCGAAGCCTCAAAACAATTAAGCGACGCCTATGCCGATCTGCAACAACAAGTTGAATTCCTGACAAAACAACTTGAAATTGCCAATGGCAATCTGCGGCGAGAACTGGAAGAAAAGGCTGCATTATCGCGTCGGCTTACGGTTTTGCTGGAGCAATTGCCAGGCGGCGTGGTTGAAGTGGATGAACGGAACCAGGTGGCTGCCATGAATCCGGCTGCGCGCGCCATGCTGGCGCCCTTGCAACAGGGCGATGACTGGAGCGGCTTTCGCAGCCAGGCGCTTACGCCCACCTCGTCGGACGATCTGTGGGTGTATCCGCGCAGCCAGGGTTCGTTGCGGCTGAATATCAAGGAAAGCGCGATGCCGGCCGAAAACCGCCGCATCTTGCTGGTGCAGGATCTGACCCAAAGCTGGTCGCTGGAGCAAGCACTGGCGCGGCATCAACGGCTGGCGACCATGGGCGAAATGGCTGCAGGCCTGGCGCATCAGCTGCGCACCCCGCTGGCGACCGCCTTGCTGTATGCGGGCCATCTGGCCAAACCGGTGCTGCCCGAGGCCGACCGCATCAAGTTTGGCGAAAAAAACCCTGGCGCGCCTGCGCCATCTGGAAACGCTGATCCAGAACATGCTGGGCTTTGTGCGCGGTCAGGACATGCGGCTGGAGGCAGTGGAACTGGCGCAGACCTTGAATGAGGCGGCGCAGACATTACAGCCGCAACTTGAGGCGCGTAATCTGCATTTGAGCCTGATGCTGCCAGCAGATGAAATATTGGTACTGGCTAACCGCAAGGAATTGCTTGGCGTAATCCTCAATCTCCTTGACAATGCCATGCTGGCTTCGCCCGACGGCGCCGCCATCCAGCTTGCGCTGGACCAACTGGCAGGCACTGCGGTGCTGCGGGTTTCGGACCAGGGCAGCGGCATGTCGCCGCAAGTGCAAGAACGATTGTTTGAGCCGTTCTTTACCACCCGCAAAGAAGGCACCGGCCTGGGCCTGGCCATCGTGCGGAATCTGGTGGCGCACTGGGGTGGAGAAATCGCGGTACGTTCTGCGCCAGATCAAGGCAGTGATTTTACGATCCGGTTGCCAGTTTCCCGCAACACAACTAATGTTTGATTGCAGTTGATAGCAGCGGCGCGCCCGGCGTGTGGCCTGGCAACTGCAGTCAGTAAACCCAAGTAACTAGCTAAAGGTTGAATCGCTCATGACGCCCACTGTTCAGGTCGAAGGGGATGCTGGCCGTGTCATTCTCTCGGGACAGTTCGATTTCAGTGCCCACCGCGAATTTCGCCAGGTGTGCGAATCGCTGATCGGCAATTCCGCGATCAAAGAAGTCCTGGTTGACTTCCAGAACGTCAACTACCTCGATAGCTCTGCCCTCGGTATGTTGCTGCTGCTGAAAGAAAAAAAATCGGCGCAGCAACAAGACGCTGGCTTTGGTTAATTGCCGCGATACCGTCAAGCAAGTGCTCGAGATCGCTTGTTTCGGCAAGATCTTCACCATCCGCTGAGCACATATATCGCATGAAAATCCTCGTTGTCGACGACACCGAGGCGGTACTGCTGCTGATTTCGCGTTTTGTGGAGGCGTTGGGACACACCGCCATCCAGGCGCGCGATGGCGCACAAGCCGTCGCGTTGTGGCGCCAGGCGCAACCTGATCTGGTCTTGATGGACATGATGATGCCCGTCATGTCCGGGCCCGAAGCCGCTGTTGCCATCAAGCAAGAGGCCGGCGAGTCGTGGGTGCCCATCGTGTTTGTGACCGGCGTGGGCGAAGAAAACCGCCTGGCCGAAGCGATTGAACGCGGCGCCGATGATTACATCTCCAAGCCGGTTAACTTCCGCGTCCTCGAAGCCAAACTCAAAGCGTTTAACCGTACGCTCGAACTGAACCGCAAGGTTCGCGAGCAATCCATCAAGCTGGCCAGCTATTACGATCGCGCCGAAGAAGAAAAGCGCGTGGTGCAGCATTTGATGGACCAGATGGTGAACGCCGAGCGCCTGTACGATCCCTTGCTGGATTACTGGTTATCTCCGGCCGAAAGCTTATCCGGCGATCTGATCGCTGCCGCGCGCACGCCCGGCCAGGTGCTGTATGTGATGCTGGCCGATGGCATCGGCCATGGTCTGACTGCCGCGCTGAATGTGCTGCCGCTGACGCAACCGTTCTACAGCATGACCGAAAAGGGTTACACGCTGTCCGACATCCTGGTCGAGATGAACAACAAGGTGCGGCAGGTGTTGCCGGTGGGCCGGTTTGTGGCCACCGTGCTGATCGCCATCGATGAAGTCGCGGGCTGTGTCGAAATCTGGAACGGCGGCATGCCCACCGTGCAGTTGCTGAATCGAGCCGGCGAAGTGGTGACGCATTGGCGTTCCGCGCATTTGCCGCTGGGTATTGTGCCCACGCAAAGCATGGAGACGGCCACCGAACGCTATTACTACAGCGAGCCAGGCTCGCTGGTGGCGTATTCCGATGGCTTGATCGAAGCGCGGGCACCCGATGGCGAAGCGTTTACCGAAGGCCGCCTGCTGCAATTGCTGCACGACACGCCCGGCCCGGAACGCCTCGAAACTTTCCAGAACACGCTGGCCGACCACCTCGCGGGTGAGTCGCATCATGACGATATCTCGCTAGTGATGATCCGCTTTGGCGAACGTGCCGCGCTAAGCGCGCCGCAACGCAATCCGCATAGCGACGATCTGGATTTGCAGGCGCTGGTGGGCAGTGGCGACAGCATGTGGCGCTACACGCTGTCACTCGGCGCGGAAGAGCTGCGTTATATCAATACCGTGCCGTTCATGATGAATTTTGTGAACGAGATCAAGGCGCTGGTGAATAGCCAGTCCGATGTGTTCCTGATCCTGACCGAATTGTTTGTAAACGCACTGGACCATGGCTTACTGAATATGGATTCGGCGCTCAAGCAAGGCGAGCAGGGCATGGAGCGCTATCTGCTGGAACGCGCCAGCCGCCTGGCTGATCTGAAGCAAGGCGTGATCGAGATTGATCTGACCGGCTTGCGCATCAATGGTCGTGACGTCTTGCGCATCCGCCTCAAAGATACCGGCGCAGGCTTCGACTGGAGCCGCCACACCGAACTGGTGCCGGGCGATATGCGCAGCGCGCACGGCCGTGGCATTTTGCTGGTGCGCTCGATGTGTGCGTCTTTGCAGTTTCTGGGTAGCGGCAACGAAGTGGTGGCGCATTACATCCCTGCCGTCAGCGCATGATGCGGCCGCCGCAGTCCGCCACGCGGACTACTCCTGGGCGCGGGCCGCGCGCGGCGAATGCTAATCTGCAAGCATCGCCCTTTATTCCAAGGACTGCCTCATGATGACCCGGCCAGCCGGATCAGCCATCAATAGCCCCATCGGTGTGCCTAGTCTGAGCGCGGACGTGATCCTGCCGCTCAAGCCGCGCACGCCGGTGTGTCCGGGCCAGGTGATCGTGGTGGGGGCGTCCACCGGAGGCACCGAAGCGCTAAAGACGTTTTTTTGCTGCCGTTTCCCAAAGACGCGCCGCCCATCCTGATTGCGCAGCATATGCCGGAAAGCTTTACCCATTCATTTGCCGCGCGGCTGGATGCCATCTGCACCGTTAAAGTGAAAGAAGCGGAACAAGGCGAGCGTTTGCTGCCCGGCCACGCCTATATCGCGCCGGGGCATTCGCATTTGCTGCTGGCTAATATCGGCGGGCATTGGGGCTGCGAATTATCGCAAGGCCAACCGGTCAATCGGCATCGGCCTTCGGTGGATGTGTTGTTCAGGTCGGCCGCCAACCAGGGCGGACGGCAGATTGTTGGCGTCATTCTGACCGGCATGGGCCGCGATGGCGCGCACGGCATGCTGGAAATGAAGCAAGCCGGTGCCCGCACCATCGCCCAGGACGAAGCCAGCTGCGTGGTGTTTGGCATGCCCAAAGAAGCCATCATCAGCGGCGGGGTAGACGAAGTGCTGCCGCTCAAGGATATTGCGGCCCGGGTGCTGGCCCTGGTGCGCACCCCGGTGCGCTGACCGCGCGCCGCACCCTCTATATCTTTTGTAAGTACACAAGGTTTTTTTTCGGCCATGGCATTGCCCGTTTTGATTGTTGAAGATGACGATGCGCTGCGCGAGGCATTGTCGGACACGCTGGAACTGGGTGGCTTTGAAGTCGTCACCGCCAGTGACGGTGCGGCGGCGCTGGTCAAACTGGCGCATACCGGGTTGGCCTGGTGTTGTCCGATGTGCAGATGCAGCCCATGGATGGCGAAACCCTGCTGGTCGAAGTCAAACGCCATTATCCGTGGCTGCCCATGATTTTGATGACCGCCTATGGCGTGGTCGAAAAAAGCCGTCGCCGCCTTGCATGCGGGCGCGGCGCATTATCTGCCCAAGCCGTTTGAACCCGATGCCCTGCTGGAACAGGTCGGCCGTTACATCCTGCCCGACAGCGACGAGGCCGACGTGGTGGCCGAAGACGCTGGCATGCGGGCGTTGCTGGATGTGGCGCGGCGCGTGGCGCAATCCGATGCCTCGGTGCTGATTACCGGCGAATCGGGCACCGGCAAGGAAGTACTGGCGCGTTTTATCCATCGTAATTCGGCCCGCGCGGGCAAACCGTTCGTGGCCATCAATTGCGCCGCCATCCCGGAACAACTGCTGGAATCCACGCTGTTTGGCCATGAGAAAGGCGCGTTTACCGGCGCGAACACGCAATACATCGGCAAGTTTGAGCAAGCCGATGGCGGCACGCTGCTGCTGGATGAAATCACCGAAATGCCTTTGCCGCTGCAAGCCAAACTGCTGCGGGTGCTGCAGGAGCGCGAAGTGGAGCGCGTGGGCGGCACCCGGCCGCTGCGCGTGGATATCCGCGTGCTGGCTACGTCCAACCGTGATTTGCCGACTACGGTGGCGGAAGGGCGCTTTCGCGAGGATCTGTATTACCGCTTGAATGTGTTTCCGCTGGAGCTACCCGCCCTGCGCGAGCGGCCTGCCGATATCCTGCCGCTGGCGCGCGCCACCCTGGCGCGCTATTCCACCCGCCAGCAACGCCGTGTACCGCGCTTGAGCGAGGGCGCGGCCGCACAACTGAACCGGCATCGCTGGGAAGGCAATATTCGTGAGCTGGATAACGTGATGCAACGCGCGCTGATCTTGGCGCCCGGCGACGTGATCGAGCCCGAGCACCTGTATTTGCCGCAGGCGGCGGCAAAATCTGCCGCTTTGGCGGGGAATGCGGCCTCTGCGTCTGCCGCTCCGGCGCCCGTGATTGCCGAACCACCCGCGCAACCGACCTGAAGGCGTTGGAGAAACAACATATACTCGACGCGCTGGAAGCCGCCGGTGGCGTGCGCAAAATCGCCGCCGAACGCCTGGGCATGAGCGAACGCACACTGCGCACAAACTGCAGCAATACCGCGGCGAAGGTTGAGTTTAAAGGCGGGTGCGTGTCCAGGCGCCAACGCATAGGGTGGGTCAAGACCCACCGGTCAAAGTGGCCGGACGCGCCAGTGTGGCGCGGGCATATGGCTTTGGGTGGTGGGTCATGACCCACCCTATGTCGCAGTTGCTCTTGCGCAACCGCCTGGCGCAGCTGGTTGGCGTAACTATTGCTTGCAGTGCTCAGGGTAGCCACCTACAATTCGCGTAAATACGGGCCATTAACTTCAAGTCACCGGACTGCATCCAGCATGAGTGTGCAAGGCATAGATCAACTGTTAGGCGAGCTGAAAGCCATGTCCGCGCAAGCGGCCGGGCAGAGCGCGCCTGCGCAAACGGCGGCCAACGCCAATGCGCCTGATTTTGCCGACATGCTCAAACAATCGCTGGACCAGGTCAGTTCGATGCAATCGACGGCCCAGACCCAACAAGCCGCCTTCCAGGCCGGCGATCCCAACGCGGATCTTCAAGATGTAATGGTTTCGCTGCAAAAGGCGAGCCTTTCATTCCAGACCATGGTTCAAGTGCGAAACAAGCTCGTTAGCGCGTACCAGGAAATCATGAACCTCCAGGTCTGACGATCTGGTGCAGCACGGGGTCTGAAAGACATTCATGGCGGAGGCAGGCGTAGCGGCTGACGGCACTCTCGAACCCGCAGCAGGCGGGTTGGCAGGCGTACGCCGACGTTTCAGCGAAATGTCCGGTACGCGTAAAGCCATGCTCATGGTGGGCCTGGCTGCGCTGATCGCGGTGGCAGTGGGGCTTACCTTGTGGAGCCGCACGCCCGACTACCGCATTCTGTATACCAATATTCCCGATAAAGACGCGGGCACCATCCTGCAGGCGCTGCAGACGCAGAACGTGCCGTACAAGATCGATCAGGGCGGCACCATTTCGGTACCGGCCGATCGCGTGTATGACGTGCGCTTTACCCTGGCTTCGCAAGGCCTGCCCAAGGCGGGGGACGTCGGCTTTGAGCTGATGGATAACCAGAAATTCGGCATCAGCCAGTTCAACGAGCAAGTCAATTACCAGCGCGCGGTGGAAGGCGAGCTGGGCCGCAGCATCGAAACCATCCAGGCCGTCGACAAGGCGCGCATCCATCTGGCCATGCCGCGCCAGACCGTGTTTTTTTGCGCGATCAGCAAAAGCCGACCGCGTCGGTAGTGCTGACGCTGCGCCCGGGGCGCACGCTGGATTCCAACCAGGTGGCGGGCATCGTGCATCTGGTGGCGTCGGCCATCCCCGATCTGACCGATTCCAACGTCAGCATCGTCGATCAGGAAGGCAATCTGCTTTCCAACAACAATCCGCTCAACCACGCCAATCTGGACGCGCGCCAGCTGGTGTATGTGCAAGAAATTGAAAAGAACTACGTCGACCGCGTGCAGGCCATCCTGGCGCCCATCGTCGGCAAAGACAATGTGCATGCCGAAGTGACGGCGCAAGTCGACTTTGCCGAAGTTGAACAGACTTCCGAAACCTTCAAGCCTAACCAGGCTCGGGCACTGCGTCCTTGCGCAGCCAGCAAACGCTGCAGAACGATGGCAAGACCGATGCCGCCACCGCCGCAGGGGTGCCGGGGGGCGCTGTCCAATCAGCCACC
>BBFD01000143.1 GCA_001313065.1 Silvimonas sp. JCM 19000 | reverse complement strand
CCAGCGCAGCGTGACCAGGTTGCGAGCCGGCGGCACGCGGGTTGCGCTGCGGTGGTCCGCGCTACTTGAGGTTGGTAAAGATGTCGGAGCCGAACGGCGTCAATCCATCCTGCGCCGCGTAGCCGAGGTGGCTGAGCTTGAAGATGTCTTCAATACTGCGCAGCAGCGAGTAGTGGTTGTACGGCGTGGTGGTGACTGTGCCCGCTTTGATAAACGGCGAGATCAGCACCGCACCGGTGTTATCGCCACCAAAGCTGTTGTATTCCACCTGGATCTGGTAGCCGTTGTAGCTGCCCAGCGCCGAGGTTTGCGGGTAGTCGCCCAGGTTGGGGCCTTTTTTTCTGGTTGCAGCAGGTTTCGCCCGCATAAGTCAGCTTCATCACGCCACTGGCCACGGTGGTGGCGGCGTAGCTGCCTTCATCAAAGTTGATGATCAACAGGCCGTCTTGCTTGAAGGCCGGCGAGCTGGTGATGATCGGCACCCAGGTCTTGAGGAAGGCATCGGCCGAAGTCAGGCCACCGGCTTCACCCGTCACGCACGGTGCATCGTGGCCGTCATGGCACAGATTGGGCGTAATGAAGTTGAAGTTGGCGGTGGTCGAAACGGCGGCCAGATCGCTCTTCAGCGTATTCAACTCAACCACGTGTTTGCCGCAATCTGCGTTGTTATCGATGATCGAGTGGAAATACATAAAGGGATTGTGCCGGGTGGCGTACTGGTCGCCATTGGCCACTGCGGTGCTGGAGGCTTCGGGCGACTGGGTGTAATCCACCGCGCCAATGACCGGGTGCCCACAGGTGGCACTTTCGCGCGACGGGTCGTTGCCCATGTCTTCCATATAGCCCTTCCAGGTCAGGCTGGCGGCCGTCAGCTGGTCGGGCAGGGTTTTAACCGAGGCCGGATAGACGCAGCCGCTACCAATGGCCTGGCCATCGGCATCGGTGCCGGTCTGGGCAAATTCAGTAAACGACTGGCAATCCATATTGGTCACCGGGTTGCCGGACTGGCCCGAGATCATCGCGATATAGTTATCCAGGCTGACGTGGCCGGTGCCGTAGTACTTTTGCAACAACGCGCCCTGGCCGGCCAGCGTTTGCGCCAGATACGTGGCTTGGTGCTGCTGCCAAATGTCGTGCTGTAGTTTTCGTTTTCCAGCGTGATTACAAAAAAACGTGCTTGATGCTGTTGATGGTCGGCGTGGCGCTGGCCGAGTCATCGCCGCTATTACAGCCTACCAGTGCGCCGGCCATGACGATGCCGCCAAGAGCCGCTGCAATCCAGCGTTTGAAGTTAATGCTCATCGTGTTGTGTCCCAGTGTTTTAGTTGGGTATCGGGGCGCATATCAAAACATACATGTATGTCTTTTTTTATGACGTGGCAGGTGGCGCGCACCCCGCTAGAATGGCGCGCATGAATAGCCAGAGCCGCTCCAGCCAGACCCGTCAGGCATTGCTCGATGCCGCCCGCCAGCTTTTGATCGAGCAGGGTTATGCCCGGCTGGCCGAAACCCGCGTATGCGAACGTGGCGGCGTAAGTCGCGGCGCGCTGCGCTATCACTTTCCGGATGGTTTGCTTGATCTGTTGCCCGCTTTGCTGGATGAGCTGATCGGCATTGAAGGCGGCAAGATCGATGCCGCTGGTGTGTTTAACCCCAGAGAGCGCATCTACCTGGCGCTCTACGGTCTGGCCCATGCGCAGGGGCAAACCGATTCGCTGGCGGTGCTGGAGTTGTGGATGGCGGCCCGCGGCGATGAACGCCTGGCCGAGCGCCTTAATCCCATCATGCCACTGCCGACAAGCGCATCTTCGGCTTTGCGCCGGATGCGCCGTTTGAAGCCGATTTGCTGGCCTGGCGTTTACTGTTGCACGGTGCCAGCCTGCATGTGTTCAGCCTGGATTACGATCGCGCCAGACTGAGCGCCGCGCTGCAATGGGTGCTGCAGCAATGGCCGATGCCGGAAAGCCTGCAACAGAAACTGGCCGCGCGCCGGGCCGACAGGCGGCCGCGCACGCGGCGCTGCATCCGAATGCGCAATCTGCCATTCACGCCATCACCAATCCGGTCGACCCCGGTTAAGCGTTTAACTTTGTTTTAAATTGCGGCAAAAACCTGCAGTCGCGCCAAATACAGCATTGGCGCGGCCTGGCGGGCGCGGGCAAGCGCAAACGTATCCGTATCGGCCGATACAGATACAAAACCGTCATCTTTCTCTCATGTTGGCTCTCTAGCATTCAGTCCGTTTTATCCAGCCGGGTCTGCCGACCCTCTACTGACACGGACTTTCATAATGCAAAAAAAACCTTATTTTCCGCTCGCCATCCTGCCGCTGGCCCTGGCGCTTGCCCTTGCCGGGTGTGGTGGCGACAGCGATAGCAGCACGTCAACCAGCGCCAGCACTGCGTCCACCGCGCTGACTATCCCGGCCGCGCCCACAGGCACCGGCGCGGAAGACATCGCCACGGTACAAGACACCGCCACCGTGTTGCCGTTTGTGGATTACGCGTATACCAACCAACGCGGCGACGCCCGTTACGCCACGCTGGATACCAACGCTGGCGTGCGTGTACTGGCCAGATACCTTGATCTGTGGAAGCCGAGCACGCTGATTGTCGATGCCGGCGTCACCGCCACGGCGTATGGCGACTTTCCTGCCGTCGTCGCCAGCACCTGGACCGGCATCCCCGGCGATGCCACAGATGGCAGCATCCTTAACAGCAACGTACTGGCACAGAACATCCAGTACGTGGTCACCGCCACCAGCACGCGCACGGCCGATCAGGCCACGGCAGCCTATCTGGATGATCGTCGCGGCAAGGGCTATAGCGTGACCGATGGCATGGGCCCGCTGACCACGGCATGGCGCACCGCCGCGCAGCAGACCACCAGCATTACCAGTGTGGCCGCCGATGCCACCAGCGTGGCTTATAGCGATACCGGTAACAACGTCGGCGTGGGCGCGGCCACCAACACCACCTTTGGCAATGTGGTGGATTTGCTCGGCACCACGGTCGGCACCAACGCTTCGACCGAACCGGCCAAACGCTTCTACAAATATGCACGGCCATTCCGCTGGAGCAGCAGCGTGGTGGTGGTTCCGGCGCTGGTACCGGCGGAAAGCAGCACGCCGAATACCGATGGCGGCTTCCCCAGCGGTCATTCGGCTGAGGCCGGTCGTGACGCCTTTACCATGGCGTGGCTGGTGCCGGAACGCTTTCAGGAAATGGTGTCGCGCGGGCTGGAACTGGGCGAGAACCGCATTCTCGCGGGCATGCATTCGCCGCTGGATGTGATCGGCGGCCGTATCCAGGCCCTGGCCACCGTCGCCGCCAATCTGCGCGCCAATACCGGCGTGGCCGATGTGGCCTATGCCCAAGCCCATACCGCGCTGATGGCCGCCGCGGGCGCGAGCAGCGAAAGCGCATTCATGACCTACGCGCACTCGGCCGACACCACCACTGACCGCTTTGCCGATTACGCCACCAACAAAGCCAATAACACCCGCCGCCTGACCTATGGCTTTAGCCAGATCGGCGACACCACCAAACTGGCAACAGTGCCCAAAGGCGCCGAAATCCTGCTGCAGACACGGTTTCCGTATCTGACCTACAGCCAGCGCCGCGTGGTGCTCAAGACCACGGCTTTGCCGTCTGGCTACCCGGTGATGGACGACGCAGAAGGCTGGGGCCGCATCGATCTGTTCAAAGCGGGCGACGGCTATGGTGCTTTCAACGGCGATGTCGCCGTCAGCATGGATTCGACCTTGGGCGGCTTTAACGCCGCCGATACCTGGCGCAACGACATCGCCGGCGCGGGCAGCTCACGCTGAAGGCACGGGCACGTTGCATCTGGCGGGCGCCAACAGCTATAGCGGTGGCACCGACATCGAAGGCGGCGTGCTACAAGCCGATAGCGTCAGTGCCTTTGGCAATGGCGATGTCTACGTCGGCAAAGGTGCCGCCACCATAGCCGCGGCCAGCGCGCTGACGGTGGCCAACTACACGCAACTGGCGACAGGTACTTCCAATCTGGTTATCGGCAGCGGCACCCAGGGTCAGTTGAAGGCCAGCGGCACGGTCACCCTGGCGGGCGGCGCGCTCAACGTCAGCTTTGCCAATGGCTACACGCCGACGGTGGGGACCACGCTGACCCTGATCAGCGCCAAAGCACTGGCAGGCACCTTTGGCAGCATCACGGTGAACGGCTTCAAGGTGACCGCGACCTATAGCGCCACCGGTCTGAGCGTGCATCTGGATAGCGCAGCCGCCGCCTGAGGCAAAGCCGGGCAGTGCGCCGGATCAGCCCCGTTGTCATCGCGTGGATGGCAGCGGGGCTTTTTTTGCGTACCGACGCCGCGCTCAGCCCAGCGCCTGTTTCAGCTTGGCGTGGTCCAGTTCTTTCTCCCATTTGGACACCACGATGCTGGCCACGCCATTCCCCACGATATTGGTCAGCGCGCGGCTTCCGACATAAAGCGATCAACGCCGAGTATCAAGGTCAGGCCCACCACCGGAATATCCGGCACCACCGCCAATGTGGCCGCCAGGGTAATAAAGCCGGCACCGGTTACGCCGGACGCGCCCTTGGAAGTGAGCATGGCGACCAACAAGATCGACAATTCCTGCCATAGCGTCAGATCGATATTCATTGCCTGCGCCACAAACAGCGCCGCCAGCGTCAGATAGATATTGGTGCCATCCAGATTGAAGCTATAGCCCGCGGGTACCACCAGGCCCACCACGGCTTTGGGGCAACCGGCGTTTTCCATTTTCCGCATCAATTGCACCAGGCACTTTCGGATGAAGACGTGCCCAGCACCAGCAATAACTCTTCGCGGATATACACCACAAACTTGATGATGCTGAAGCCGCAATAGCGCGCAATTGCACCCAATACGATCAGCACAAACAAAATGCAGGTGAGATAGAAACACGCCATCAGACTGGCCAGCGGCAGCAAGGCTTTAAGGCCGTATTTGCCCAGGGTAAACGCCATGCACCGCCCGCGCCCAGCGGCGCCAGCCACATCAGCGCGCGCACCATGCCAAAGAAAATATCCGACAAGCCTTCGACAAAGCGCAACACCGGCTCGCCTTTGCTGCCGATCTTGTTCAGCGCAAAAGCAAACAACACCGCGACCAGCAAAACCTGCAATAAATCGCCCGAGCCACCAAATGCATCGGCAAAGGTTTTGGGGATGATATGCAGCACAAAGTCCACTACATGTTGCTCATGCGCTTTTTTTGCGCGTATTCAGCAGCCAGTTTGGGGTCCAGCGTTTTGGGGTCAACGTTGAAACCTTGCCCGGGCTTGAGAATATTGGCCACCAGCAAGCCAATCACCAAGGCAAAGGTCGAGACCACCTCGAAATACAGCAAGGCTTTACCGCCAACGCGACCTACTTTCTTCATATCGCCCGCGTTGGCAATGCCCAGCACCACCGTGCAGAAAATCACCGGGCCTATCAGCATCTTGATCAACGCAATAAACCCGTCGCCCAATGGTTTGAGCGCCACGCCCAGGGGCGGATTGAAATAGCCGATCAATCCACCCACCACGATGGCTACCACCACCCAGAAATACAGGGACCTTCCTAAATGCCTCATCAGAGTCTGCTCCATCGTTCTTTTGGTAAACAACGTGCTCTCAGTGCGATCGTCCAGTCTTGTAGTGCCGGAATTGCGACTACATTAACGTGCGTTTGAAACGCCGTATCCAGGTAGTTTCCGCAACACGGGCGGCGCGGCGCGGCTGGGGCGTACATGCCCAGTCTTGCAAATTTTACCTTCACAACTATGCTGACCTTTCGGTTTGCTGTCGCTACGCGCAATAAGCCGCCACACCGCCCAACCGCACGCAAGGAACGTGTTCATGTCGAATTCCGCATCCATGCTTAAAACCCTCGCATTTACCTTGGCCGTGGCCTTATCCAGCCCGGGGTTTGCTGCACCGCGTTATGACGAATTGGCCAATTCGCCGTTTAAAAAACGGGTTCCCCACCAAAGCCAGCAGCCAGAAACTGGCGGATGAATTGATTTTTCAACGCGCGACCCAGGCTTATTTATGGTCATTGCCAGCGATCAATATCTGGGCCATGAAAGAGGCTTCAGAAAAGCAATTCGGCGCCGGATATAACATTCTGCCCACGTGGAAAGGCCGCATTAACGCCAAGACATTGGTCACCACGCCCAATTCCGATCTGGTTTACGCCATGAGTTATCTGGACCTGGCCAAATATGGCCCCTTGGTGGTGGAGGCACCGCCGGGTGTGCAGGGCATGTTTGATGATTTCTTCCAGCGTCCCCTGGTGGGTCCGACCATCGACGGCAAAACCTGGCGCGGCGACGTCGGCCTGGCGGGGCCGGATAAAGGCAAGGGCGGCACTTATGTGGTATTACCGCCGGGCTATACCGGCCCGGAACCGAGCGAAGGTTTTGTTTATCGGTCGCGCACCAATAATGTGTTTTTTTGTTCTGGCGCACCTTCTTTAAAAACCCCGCTGACCTGACCACCCCAGTGGCCGAAGTCGAACAAACCCGCATATATCCGCTGGGCAAAAAAAAGAGCAGGCGCTGCCGATGCAATTTCCGGATGCGACAGGCGCGCAAATCAATATGCTGTTTCCGCATGACGGTGCTTATTTCGATATGTTGTCGCGTTTTATCGAAGCCGAAGCGGTAGACCCGGCCGATCTGGATATGCGCGGTTTCTTGCACACCATCGGTATTGAAAAAAAGGCAAGCCTTATGCGCCCGATGCCAAGCGCCGCAAATTGCTGGATCAGGCGGCACGCACGGCATTCAAGATGAGCAAGGTAATCAGCAATGATTTGCTGGTTAATGAGGCGGGCGGTTTGTATTACAAAGATCGCCAATACGTAAATACTTTTGCCGGAGAAAATACCGAATTCCAGTCCAGTGGCAGCTACACCAATCTGGAACAGCGCGTAGCCTTCTTTACCTCTGCTTATTCAGACAGCCCGGGCATGGTGATGAATATCGTCGGCGCAGGCGCCAAATATCCCGCAACTTCGCGCGATGCCGACGGCAATTATCTTGACGGCGGCAAAACCTACAAAATGACGCTGCCCGCCGACGTACCGGCCGCCTTGTTCTGGTCGGTGACCGCGTATGACGGTCTGAGTGCATCGGGCATGCCCAATGGCCAGGCGTTTCCATCGCTAAACCAGATGGACAAGCCATCCAGAATGCCGATGGCTCGACCGATATCTGGTTTGGCCCCACCTCGCCAGGCACAGGCAAAAAAAACTGGATACAGACCGTCAAAGGGAAGGGGGTGCTGGTGATTGTGCGGCTGTATGGGCCGAAGCAGGCGTTTTTTGATCAGACGTGGAAACCGGGCGATCTGCAGAAGCAATAAAGCCCGAACGCGGTTACACGGCGGCGCGCGTGATGGCTGCTCAGCGCCGCTGCCGCTCATCCGGCCATGTACTACACGGCTTTAGGCGTTGTCCTGCTAACGGCGCCCGCGCGATTTCTCAAAACTAGCGTCAGCACATTCGCTCTCGGAGAAACAAAATGATCAAGTCATTGATTGGTACAGCTATTGCGGGCCTGGTAATGGGTGTTCTGTTGAAAAAGCTGGTTAAAGACAAGACCGAATCGACCTCGGCCACGCCGGTTTAAACTCGATTCAGTGGTGGATAGCATCGCCAGGCAAGCGGGCGGCACTGCATAAGCGGGCCGCCCGTTTTGTTATACGACGGCGCGGCTGGCCGCGTACCAGGAACGTGCTTGCCATGCGGGATGGCGCCGCCCGAAAACGCCTCTCGCAATACCAGACAGCATCTATGCGCAACACTGCGCAACGGCATGGCTGATGAGCTGCCAGCCACTTGCTATGCTGTCGCCCTCATATCGGGAGGCACATGCGGTTTTGCTGGATGCTAGGATGGTAGTTTTCGGACTTGGCGCGACGGGGGTTTACGCCGACCCGGTGTGGGAATGCGCGGGGCCGCGTGGCGCACACATTTATCAAGACAAGCCGTGCGCCGGGGACGCAGCCTATAGCGTGGCGACGCCCGTCACGCGTGATCATCCTGCGGGCAAGACTGCCGAAGAATTCGATACTTTGCTGGTCCGCAATGGCCCGGCGCAATTGCCGCAGGCATCCGGACTGGCTCAAACCGGGCGGGGCGCGACTGCCGTTCCTGCCGTAATTCCTGCCGTAATTCCTGCCGCAGCGACCGCAAAGCCTGCATTGGCCGCGCAGGCGCCGTCATTTTCCCCCGTGGCAAGCAATGACCCATCCGCAAGGGTGCCCGCCCGCGCCGGACTACCGTTCATGACCGTGGTTGGCTGCATGGCCTTATCAATCATCACCGGCCTGGTGCTCAGGCTCAGGTCAGGCAATTCCGGATACCCACGCTGGCGACCACGCGTTTTGCCCACGCCCGGATTCAAACGCGCACGTTGCTATCGCCGCATGAAATCCAGATGTACCACTTGCTGGCCGCCCATGCGCCGCACGGCTGGAAGGTTTTGACCCAGGTTTCCATGGGCCAGTTACTCACCGCGCACGGCGGCGACGCCCGCCAGAATCTGGCACATTGGCGGCGGGTATCCCAGTTGGCTTGCGATTTTGTATTGTGCGACAGCGCGCTGGCCGTTATCGGCGTGGTTGAACTGGACGACCACACTCATCGTGGCAAAGAGCACAAAGACGCGCGCCGCGATGCCTGGCTGGCAGAAGCGGGGATTGCGACGCAGCGCTTTTATCATGTGCCAGCCGCAGAGCAAGTCGCTGCAATGTTCGCACGGTGGTCAGACCGCGCCCCAGCGCAAGCGGACGGCGAGCGCTGCCCAAGCGCCGCCGCATGAACCGATCGCCACACCGCGAGGTACACGTCGGGTTGCGCCGGCTCTACCGCCTTCAGGAGACGGCACTGCCGGTACGCTGCAACAGCACATGCGTTGCCTGTTCCGACGCCACCGAGCGCACACATTCATAACCCAGCGCCCGCATATTCAGGCCTTCAAACAATCTTTCACCTGCACCCAACAGCACCGGCGCGATGGCGATATGCAATTGGTCGATCAATCCCGCCCGCAGGTATTGCCGGATCGTGCTGGCGCCGCCGCCGATGCGCACGTCTTGATGCGCTGCCGCTGCCCGGGCTTGCGCGAGGGCGTCTTCGATGCCGCCCGTCACAAAATAAAATGTCGTATCGCCCGCCATGTGCAGCGGGGGCCGCGCGTAATGGGTCAGCACAAATACCGGAACGTGATAGGGCGGATTATCCCCCACCAGCCTTGCCATTCGGGTTCAGCCCAAGGGCCACGCACCGGGCCGAACATGTTGCGGCCCAGGATCCACGCGCCCACGTTGGCAAAACCGGCGGCGGCAAAATCGTCGTCAACGCCGGTGCTACCGCCGTCAGCGCCAAACAGTGTTTTCTGGAAGGTGCGTGTACCGATCAGCCACGGATGCAACGCTGTACCGCCGATGCCCAAGGGGTTATGCACATCCTGATCCGGCCCGGCGGCGTAGCCATCCAGTGAGACGGTAAAGCAAGCAACCCTGACTTTCGACATGCCCGAACATTCCTGAAAAAAAAGCGCGCATCGCAGCGCGCCGGGTTTTGAAGCAACAAAGGCACAGCCGGCCATGCTGCGCCGGACTGTGCTTGATTTTCTCTATGCCTGCGGCGGCGTACGCGCCGTCGTTATTGCGTCGAGTTTTCTTGCATATGCACTTCTTCGTGCACGCCTTGCGCATCAATTTCCACGCGACGATCCGGCGCCAGACATTCGATCAGCTTCTTGCGATTCTTGATTTTGGCGCAGCTGTCGCCGGTAACCGGATCCGCTTTACCCTTGCTTTGTGCGTCGATCTTGTCCGGCGGCACGCCCTTGGAAATCAGATAATCCGCCACCGCTTTGGCGCGCCGGTAGCCGAGGTCCATATTGTATTTCTCGCTGCCGATGCGGTCGGTATAGCCGATTACGATGGCTTTACCTTCTTTGGGATCCAGATCTTTGACCTCGGCATACAGTTTGTCGAGCGCGTCTTTGCCTTCCGGTTTCAGCGTGTTTTTTACCAAAGGCAAACAGCACGTCGGTCTTGAGCGAGAAATGCTTGGTTACCACTTGCGGTTCTGGTGCCGGTGCGGGCGCAGGGGCCGGAGCGGGCGCGGG
>BBFD01000142.1 GCA_001313065.1 Silvimonas sp. JCM 19000 | reverse complement strand
TTTACGCATCCATTCCGCACGGCCACCGCCGTCTGATTTGTCACCGTTGCCGCCACGAACCACCAACGCCTCATAGGGTGGGTCTGGACCCACCGCCCAAAGTGGCAAGCAAGAGCAACAGCGCCGAATCACGCGCATGTTTGCCTCCTCGCGGAGGCATGCAAAACGTAGGAGCGGTACTGAATTGGCGAGTGATTGAAGTGAGCCTTCTTGCGTGCGGCTTTGGGTGGTGGGTCTTGACCCACCCTATGAGACGCAGGCGGTTTGTTGAGGTGATGGTGACAAATCAGACGGCGGTGGCCGTGCGGAATGGATGCGTTAAGCGGGCGATGCCATTGTTCACTGTCACCCGTCGCAACCACGCCCACCCGATGTTGCGCAGCAACGAGGCAGCAAGCCTTGCAGACAGCGGACATTACCTGTCGAGGGAGGGGAAGGAGACCCGTTTTTTTTGGGGCTCCGTCCGACCGAAGTTCCGCGGAGCGGCAGCTGAGAAATGGAAGTCCCAGACGGTCCGTTTCGGTTTTTTTTGACCTGCGGGCCCCCTGGCGAGCGAAGGATTCGCGAGTGGGGTCGCCTTTCTTTTGGTTACTTCTTCTTTGGCGAAGCAAAGAAAAGTAACGTGCTCCCGGGCACCCCCGGGTATCTAAAATGCGCCGCAGGCACAAGCGGTTAAAGGTGTACGAGGCGCAAGCCGAACATCAAACCAAGCGCCGCAGGCTCAAGCGGTCAAGGGTTTACACCAAAAGCCACTCCCCCACCCCATTCGCAAACCCCAAACAACAAGGGCCGCAATCGCGGCCCGTTTATCTGTGTTTAACCCGGCTATTTAGAAATGATAGCCATAGCGCAAGAACATGAAATCAATCCCCGGATTCGGCTTGTCGATGCCGGCGTTCGAGAAATGATGGAAGTTAAAGCCCAGTTCCTGATGACCCTTATCAAAGGAACAACCCACGCCTACGCGATCGCTGAACTGACCATGCGAAGTCATATCGTGATCTTCAGCAACCTTGTGCTCAGTCAGATAAGCCACGCCCACGCCGCCTTCGATAAACGGGTTACACCAGTTGTTGTTGGCGTGAAACTGGTAGCGGAACATCGGCACGATATCCACATCGTAATCGGTCGAATTGGACGGGCGGAACTTGCCAGCGGCGAATTCCCAATAGCCGGTCAGGCTACCCACCGAAGTGTCGAACCAGTTAACGCCCCAGTCTTTGGTAACCGAAATGCGATAGGTATTGGGCTTCAGGTCGCTGGTCGGACGCGTGGTCTGGCCGACGGCGAAAGTGATCGAGTCAACGGGTGCGGCTTGCACGCAGGCAGAAGCAGCAACCACCAATAATGAGAAGAGTCTGAGTTTTTTTTCATGGCGAGGAATCTTACTCCTGCGACTATCGATTTTGGGCAGAAATTTGTGCGCATGTGGTTGCAAGACGATTCCTACAGGCGCGCACCTGTATCGTATGGCCTGTGCAAGGCGGCGGGCTGATTGCAAATCGATACAGCCACAGGCCGCAAACCCGCGCCGATTATGCCCTACAATCCAGTTTTTTTCGATGTCCCTGCCCCACCGCGGAGTAATGAATGCAACCTGATGATTTCGTGCAATGGTTTCGCCAGGCCGCCCCGTATATCCACGCATTCCGTGGCAAGACCTTTGTCATTGCCCTCGGTGGCGAGGTGGTACGAGATGGCCGCTTCTTTACGCTAACCCACGATATCAACCTGTTGACCAGCCTGGCGTACGCCTGGTGCTGGTGCATGGCGCGCGGCCACAGATCGAAACGCGCATGGAAGAGCGCGGCCTCGACGTTCATTACCATAAAGGCGTGCGGGTGACCGATGCGCAAACGCTGGAATGCGTAATCCAGGCGGTCGGCCAGGTGCGGGTTGATATCGAATCGCTGCTCTCTATGGGTCTGGCTAATTCGCCGATGGCCAATGCGCACATCCGGGTTTCGGCCGGTAACTTTATTACGGCGCAACCGATGGGCGTGCGCGACGGGCTGGATCTGCTCTACACCGGCGAAGTGCGCAAGATAGATACCACCGCCGTTAACTACCGGCTGGAGGATGGCGAACTGGTGTTGTTGTCCACGCTCGGTTATTCGCCCACCGGCGAAGTGTTCAACCTGACGCTGGAAGACGTCGCCACCAGCGCCGCCATTGCGCTGCGCGCCACCAAACTGTTGTTCCTGTTTGGCCACGAAGCGTGGTCGATCAACGCGGCAATCTGCAAACCGAACTGACCGCGCTGGAAGCCGAAGAATTTCTGGCCGCCAATCCCAATGTCAACGAAGACGTGCGGCTGTACCTGCCTCAGGCCATCCGTGCGGTACGGCGCGGTGTGGCGCGGGCACATCTGGTTAGCCACAATGTGGACGGCGGCTTACTGATGGAGTTGTTCAGTCACGAAGGCATAGGCACCATGATCTCGCGGGAAACGCTGGAGACCATGCGCCAGGCCGTGATTGATGATGTCGGCGGCATGCTGCAGCTGATCGAGCCGCTGGAAGAACAAGGCGTACTGGTCAAGCGCGGGCGTGAGTTGCTGGAGCGCGAAATCAATCGTTATTCGGTGCTGGAACACGACGGCAAGATCATCGGTTGCGTGGCCATCCATCCTTTCCCTGACAGCAAGATGGCCGAGATGGCCTGTCTGGTGGTGCATCCGGATTATCGCGACGAAGACCGTGGCGCGGTGTTGCTGCGACATGTTGAATTGCAGGCACGTAGCCAGGGCATGGAATCGTTGTTTGCACTAACGACCCGCACCTCGCACTGGTTTGTGGAGCGCGGGTTTACGCAGGCTACGGTCGATGAATTGCCGATCGAAAAAAAAGAACCTCTACAACTATCAGCGGCGCTCCAAGGTATTCATCAAGCCGCTCAAGAATTAGGCAAAAAAACGCGACAACAAAATGGCCCCTCAGTGGGCCATTTCACCGGCGACAACGGTAAGGTTTGCTTGCATCCACAATTTATGACACGCTCATAAAGTT
This sequence comes from Silvimonas sp. JCM 19000, assembly GCA_001313065.1. Next base: position 7,262 of record BBFD01000142.1, on the reverse strand, counting down.
TGCTGGCTTACAGACAGCACGGACGGTTTCATGTTGTCAGAGCACGCCTACAGCAGGCGCTGGCCTGCCGGCATGGCCGAATCGCTTATCCGCATTGACTGCTTCTTGCGAGGTTCTGGCCCGAAATGCCCTTTGTGCCCATCCCTGGTTCGCTGCGTGCCCGGCTGATCGTTGCCGGCATCCTCGTTCAGAGCGTGGTGCTGGCGTTTCTGCTGTTCAATACGTCGCGTATCTGGAACGACATGGTGGCGCACAACACGGATGTGCGCGTCAACGAACTGTCGCAGTTATTGCAGGCCGCCCTGGCCACGCCGATTGCCAATGGCGACATGGCACACACCTCAGAATTGCTTGATGCCTTGCGCGGCCCCGAGGGGATCGACTACCTGGTATTGCTGGACAAGCAACGCCATATCGTCGCGGCGCGCGGCTGGGATGTGTCGCAACCTTTGCCCGCGCCCACCCCACGTTCTGTCTGGCAAGACCTGCCGCCGCTGATCCACGTGGCGGTGCCGATCAAATATGGCAATGAAACCCTTGGCACGCTGCGCTTTGGTTTGTCCGGCCAGGACACGCGCGATGGCATCCAGAACCTGATCCTGCAGAATTCGCTCAGCATGATCGTCGGCATGATCTTGTCCGCCGTGCTGATGGGTTTGCTCGGCTTCTGGCTAACGCGCCATCTCTATCGCTTGATTACCGCGGTCGAAACCGCCAGCCGGGGCCAGTTGGCCGAGATTCCGGTGCCGCCGGGCAGCGACGAAATCTCGCGCCTGACCGGGCGCTTTAACGATATGACGGCCAGCATCCGCGCCAATATGCTGTCGCTGCAACTGAGCGAAGCGCGCTACAAAGCCATCGCCGAATGCACCTATGGCGTCGAATTGTGGCTGGGCCCGGAAGGCCGCCTGGCCTGGGTTAATGCCTCGGTCACGCCGCTCACCGGCTACAGCGTTAACGAATGCATGATGCTGGGCGATTTTCCGTTTACCCTGGCGATGGCCGAAGAACGCGGCCGGCTGGTGCAGACGCTGCAAGCCGCGCTCAAACAAGCCACCTCTGAAGCTGACTTTGAATTCCGCGCCGTACGCCGCGATGGCAGCCTGTTCTGGGCCGCGCTGGCATGGCAGCCGTTACGTAATACCAATGGCGAATATCAAGGTTTGCGCCTGAGCTTGCGCGATAACTCCGCGCTTAAAGAAGACCGGCTCGCGCTCAAAAAAAGCCGTACAGGAATTACGCCAGTTGCAGGCGCTCGGCGACAGCTATCTGCATCGGGCCGAGCAAGAACGCGCCCGCCTGACCGCCCTGCTCGCCGCGATGCGCTTTGGCGTGTTGTTTGTCGATGAGCACAATCGCATCGTGTTCTATAACCCGGCCTTTGCCGATCTGTGGGGCCTGGATAATCTTGGCAATCTGGATGGCAAACCCATCGGCCAGATTCTGCAACAAGCCGACAACCGCCCTGATCTGGGCGATATCGTCATCCATTACCTGGAAGAAATCGCGCCGGGCGAAGACCGCGTTGACTATGGCGAGCTGACCATGCACGACGGCCGCGCGGTGACGCAGCAATGCTATCGCGTGGCGGGCCAGCACAATCACGCCGGCAAGATGTGGGTGTACGAAGATGTTACGCAGCAACGCCAGATGGCCGAGCGCATGATCAATCTGGCCGAGCGCGACGCGCTGACCGGCTTGTACAACCGCCATCGCTTCCAGCAAGAGCTGGAACGCATGGTGTCAGAGGCTGACCGCCGCCAGACCGCCATGGCGCTGCTGTTTTTTTGATCTGGACGAATTCAAATACGTGAACGACACCTTCGGCCACGCCGTGGGCGATGAATTGTTGAAAACCATTGCCAAAGAAATCGGCCTGCAAGTGCGGCGGCATGAAGTGCTGTCGCGCCTGGGCGGCGATGAGTTTGCAATTCTGGTGCCGGATTGCAACGAGTTTGAAGTCGGCAAGCTGGCCGAGCGCATCGCCGGTGCCGTATTGCAAATCCAGTTTGCGGTGGATGGCCATCAGTTGCGGCCATCCTCCTCGGTGGGTGTGGCCATGTTTCCGCAGCACGCCACCACGCCGGGCGAACTGGTGGCGCATGCCGATTCCGCCATGTACCAGGCCAAGGCCGCCGGCAAAGCCACGTGGCGCATGTATCGCCCCGACGCCGACGTATCGCGCAGCGCCTTTAACCGCCTGAGCTGGAAAGACCGCATTATGCAAGCGCTTGAATCCGATGGGTTCGAGCTGCATTACCAGGGCATCTACGACGTAAACACGCGTGAGCTGGAGCATCTGGAAGCGCTGGTGCGGATGAAGGACGTGCAGAATCCGGGCGGCGTAATCATGCCTGGCCACTTTATTCCACATGCTGAAAAGACCGGCAAGATCGTCGATATCGACCGCTGGGTGATCAAGCGCACGGTCGAATTGCTGGCGGCGCGACCGAATATTCCGTCGGTGGCCATCAACGTATCGGGCCGCTCGTTTGATGAACCGGCGCTGCCAGAATTTATCGGCTCGCTGCTGCGTTTGCATTGCGTTGATCCGCGCCGCTTGCTGGTGGAATTGACCGAAACCGCGGCTGTGTCGGATATGCGCGATGCCCAGCGCTTTATTGATGCGCTGCGTGCCACCGGATGTACGGTGTGTCTGGACGACTTTGGCAATGGCTTTGCTTCGTTTGCGTATCTGAAGCAACTGAAAGCCGATGTGCTGAAGATCGACGGCTTTTTTTATCCGCGATCTGCCGCATGACCACGACAGCCAGGTGTTTGTGCGCGGCATCGTCGCCATGGCGCGCGATATGGGCAAGACCACCATCGCCGAGTTTGTCGAGAACGAAGCCATCTACAACATGCTGGTGGATATTGGCGTGGATCTGGTGCAAGGCTATTACCTCGACAAGCCGACCCGCGACCACCCGGCATTACGCGACGCCGCTGCCGCCTGATCAATCTGATGCCTGCAGCTCCGCCGGCATCGTGCCTGGCGGATTCCCTGTTGCCGCATCGTCATGCAAAATGCATGAACCTCGCTGAACCTGACCTTCTGGTCCCCTTCCAAGGAACAACGCATGCGCCTCGACCTCTGGCTGGCTTTTATCGCCACCACCCTGCTGATCTCCGCCACGCCGGGGCCGAATATGCTGCTGATGCTGTCGCATGGCACGCGCTATGGCTGGCAACGCACGCTGGCAACCATGGCCGGCGCGCTGTCGGGTCTGGCCATCCTGTTTACGCTGTCGGCGTTTGGCCTGGCCGCGATTCTGGCGGCGTCGGCCACGCTGTTTATGCTCTTGAAAATCGTTGGCGCGGCTTACCTGGTCTATCTGGGCGTGCAATGCTGGCGGGCCGGTTCCAGCCTGCAATTGCCGCGCGCCGATGGCGAATCAGCAGCCCGGCGTTATCGTCTGGGGCTGACGGTGGCGCTGTCCAATCCCAAAGCCATTTTGTTTGCCGGTGCGTTTCTGCCGCAGTTTGTGGATCCGAACCTGCCGCAACAACACCAGTGGACGGTGCTGCTGACCACCTTCTTTTTTATCGAAGGCTCCTGGCAAATTGCCTACGCCGCGGGCGGTGCCAAGCTGGCCGCCTGGCTGGCCAGCCCGCGCCGCATCAAGCTGTTTAACCGTGGCTGCGGCGGCGCGTTTTTTTTGCAGTGGGCGGTTTGCTGGCCCTGGCACGGCGCTAAGTTGCACCCCCATCAAACACGGATTTTGCTGGCCATCCCGGCGCTGCCGAAGGCTTCGTAGCGCTGGGTGCAGACCACCGCCATCGCCGCGATGGCGGGCTTGAGCCAGGCGCGTGGATCAAAGTCGGCCGGGTTCGTCGCAAAATGTTTGCGCACCGCCGCCGTCATCGCCAGGCGCAAATCGGTATCGATATTGATCTTGCGCACGCCATAGCGGATGGCGCGCTGGATTTCTGTGACCGGCACCCCCCATGTGGATTTAAGCGCGCCACCAAACTCGCGTAATTCCGCCAGCAGCTCTTGCGGTACGCTCGATGCGCCATGCATGACCAGATGCGTATCAGGAATCGCAGCGTGGATGGCCTTGATGCGCTCGATGGCCAACACTTCGCCGGTGGGCGGCCGGGTAAACTTGTACGCCCCGTGGCTGGTGCCAATGGCAATGGCCAGTGCATCCACGCCGGTGAGCTCGACAAATTCGCGTGCTTGTTCGGGGTCAGTCAGCATCTCCTCACGCGACAACTGCCGCTCGGCACCAACGCCATCCTCCGCCTCGCCATGCCCGGTTTCCAGACTGCCAAGCAACCGAGTTCGCCTTCCACCGACACGCCCTTCTGATGCGCCAGCTGGACCACTTCGCGCGTAATCATTACGTTGTAATGGAAATCTGCAGGCGTCTTGCCATCTTCGCGCAGGCTGCCATCCATCATCACGCTACTAAAGCCGAGCTTTACCGCACTCATGCACACGGCCAGGCTGGTGCCGTGGTCTTGATGCATGACCACGGGCAGATGCGGGTACGAGCCACCGCGCCTTCGATCAATTGTTTGACGAACAGCTCACCGGCGTATTTGCGCGCCCCGCTGCTGGCCTGCAGGATGACCGGGCTATGCGTGGCGTCGGCGGCCTGCAGAATGGCGTGGATCTGTTCGAGATTATTGACGTTGAAGGCGGGCACGCCGTAGTCATGTTCAGCGGCGTGGTCGAGCACTTTGCGTAGCGAGACAAGGGGCATGGCGGTTCTCCGGGTGATTGTGTTGCAGCGCAATACAATCTAGCGGGACACCGCCACAGCCGAATCGGGACTATCGTCATTGCGGCTTACGCCATTGCCGAAAGCCCCATGACCACTGCAGGGACGGGACACATCGATATGCCCCGACGCAGCGCTTATCACATAGGGTGGGTCTGGACCCACCCTCCAAAGCCGCATAGCAAGCGTCGCGCATTGTTATGCCACTTGGGGCGGTGGGTCTTGACCCACCTTATGTCATTGCGCTTTGTAGCACTGTTGTTTGTTGATCAGTTCATCCAGCGCGGCCAGACGCTTTTTTGCGGCCCAACGTAATGGTGCCAGTCTCGCGGTCGATCGGGTCTTTCTTGAGCGCGTCGCGTTCCTTGATCAAATCGGCGCAGTTGGCTTTGGCTTGAGCTCCGCCGCTTGTGACGCGGCATCGGGCTTGGGTTGTTCCTTGACCGATTGGGGCAGGCTTAAATCCAGTTTGGGCGCGTCGTCGGCCAGTGCGGGCATGACCGCCAGCGCCAGCAGCGCATAAGACAAGTAGCGTTTTAAATACATGGGGAGGCTCCGGGCGGTGTTTATGGGTTTTATACAGCGCGGCGAGCGCGGCTGTTCCATGGGTTATAGCCGTAAAAAAAAGGCGATGTGATCATCGCCTTTTTTCTTTGCGCTTAACTTTGCGCTAACCCGGTACCGGGTGACATCCGCCGGACGCCGGAGCCAACGCAGGATAAATCCGACTGCCGTAGCGGGCCGGGATTAGCCCAGCCACTTGCGCGCGTTGCGGAACATGCGCATCCACGGGCTATCTTCGCCCCAATGTTCCGGATGCCAGCTCATGTTAACGCTGCGGAATGTGCGTTCCGGGTGCGGCATCATCAAGCTGAAGCGGCCATCTGCGGTCGTTACGCCGGCCACGCCTTTGGGGCTGCCATTGGGGTTAAGCGGATAGCGCTCGGTGGCTTTGCCCGCGCTATCGACATAACGCATGGCCACAATCGCCTTGCCCAGATCACCTTGCTGGCTGAAATCAGCAAAGCCTTCGCCGTGCGACACCACCACCGGCATCTTGCTGCCGGCCATGCCGCTAAAGAACAGCGACGGCGATTCCGGCACTTCCACATTCACCAGCCGCGCCTCGAATTGCTCCGACTTGTTGCGGGTAAATTTGGGCCAGTCTTGCGCGCCCGGATGATGCCCGCCAGGTTGGCCATCATCTGGCAACCGTTACACACGCCCAGGCCGAAGGTATCGCTGCGGCCAAAGAACGCTTCAAATTCAGCACGCGCCCGTGCGTTAAACAGAATGGACTTGGCCCAGCCTTCGCCCGCGCCCAGCACGTCGCCGTACGAGAAACCACCGCAAGCGGCAAAGCCTGGAAGTCGGCCAGGCTGATGCGGCCCGAGATGATGTCGCTCATATGCACGTCAACCGCGCGGAAACCGGCGCGGTCAAACGCTGCGGCCATTTCCACGTGGCCGTTCACGCCCTGCTCACGCAACACCGCGATGCCCGGACGCACGCCCTTGGCAATGTACGGCGCGGCAATATCTTCGGACGGCTCAAACGACAGCGTGGCGATCAGACCCTTATCCTGCTTGTCTTCGATGCGAGCAAATTCGGCATCGGCCACGGCCGGGTTGTCACGCAAACGTTGAATGCGATAGCTGGTTTCGCTCCAGGCTTTTTTTGCAGTTCAACGCGCGTTTCGTCCAGCAGCAGACGGTTGCGCTTTTTTTTGATCTTCAGGCGGTCATCGTGGTTGAGCGTACCAATCACGTGCAGTTCGCTGCGGATGCCCACATTGCTGAAGGCGGCGATAACAGCTGCGGTATCGCTGCGCTTGACCTGCAGCACCGCGCCAAGTTCTTCGTTAAACAGCACGCCCATCACGCGACCGTTTTCGGCCTTCTCGATGGATTCTTGCGTCTGTTCGTCTTCTTCACGCGCACGGCGACGACGTTCGATACACAGTTCGTCAATTTCCAGCGTCACGCCAACGTGGCTCGCAAACATCATTTCGGCCACCGCCGCCACCACGCCACCATCCGAGCGATCGTGATAAGCCAGGATGCGGCCTTCGGCGTTCAGCTTCTGGATGATTTCAAAGAATGATTTGAGACGCTCCACGCTGACCACATCAGGCGCCCATTGGCCAACCTGGTTGTACACCTGCGCCAGCGCCGAACCGCCCAGGCGACACTTGCCATCGCCCAGATCAATCAGGATCAGATCGGTATCAAACTCGGGCTTCAGCATCGGCGTCAGCGTTTTGCGCACGTCGGTGACCGGGGCAAAGGCCGAGATGATCAGCGACAGCGGCGAGATCACTTGTTTCTGCTCGCCGTCATCGTTCCACACCGACTTCATCGACAGCGAATCTTTACCCACCGGAATGCTGACGCCCAACTCGCGGCACAGCTCCAGGCCCACGGCCTTGACCGTGTCGTACAGATTGGCGTCTTCACCGGCGTGGCCGGCAGCAGCCATCCAGTTGGCCGACAGCTTGACGTCGCCCAGCTTGGCGATCGGCGCGGCGGCCAG
>BBFD01000141.1 GCA_001313065.1 Silvimonas sp. JCM 19000 | reverse complement strand
GACTGGCGTCGGCGCGGGCGTTGGTGCCGGTGTCGGCGCAGGCGTGCCGCCGGTGATGTTCTCGCCCTTGAAGTAGAACGGCGCCATATCAATGGTTTGCTTGGTCAGCGTATTGCCCAGGCCTTCACGGGCGGCATTCACCAGCACGCCGTTATCCATTTCTATGGTCCAGGTAAACAAGCCGCCCAGCCCCATCTTGCGCACGTATTCGTCTTTGGCTTTGACACTGCGCGGCGTATCCAGCGAGATAAACAGCTTGGTTTGCGGATTATATAAATAGTCCGCGTCGGCAATTTCATCGGTAAACAGATGAAAACCATTCAGGCCGGTTTTGTTTTCCAGATCCAGATAGTTGTAAATGGTGTCATTCCATTCGCCGCAACCGGATTCAAATGTGCCGGTGGTTTCGCCCGTACCCGGATCATAACTACCGCTCAAGGGCGAATAGCTGTCGATCCTGGCGTTCTTGCCGTTGCGGGTATAACCGGCAAAGCCGACAAAAAATCTGTTTGGCCGGTACGCCGCGCGCCAACATATAGCGCACGGCCGCATCGACTGAATACAATTCTTCGTCGGACGGATCGGCGTTATACAGATTGGTGTGGTGGCACAAAGTCGGTGCCCACGGCGTGCCAAAAAAAGTCATAGCTCATCAGATTAATGCCGTATACCCCGGCTTTGATCATGCCGGGAATATCTGCTTTCTGTAGCGCTTTGACGGCGGAAGAAACTGCAATACTGATACGCACATCCGAACGGCCGGCTTTACTGAAAGCGCTGACCAATGCTTTGACCAGTTCCTGATAATTGGCCGCATCGTTGTCGTCATAGGTATTACCGGTATTACCCGGATAGCCCGGATATTCCCAATCGATATCAATATCGTTAATCATCGGGAATTTTTTTTCAGGATAGCAACCACGCTATTGGCAAATGTGGTGCGGCGGCTGGCGGTTTGCGCCACCCAATGCCACGCTTCGCTCATGGTCCAGCCACCGATACTGATGGCAATCCGCAGATTGGGGTTTTTTTCTTTTTTTTCAGATCACGCAGGCCGCCCAATATGCCCTGGGCCGAGGTTTCGTTATACATGGCTTTGACATCGTCGCTAACCCAGCCTTCAAAGCCGACATTGTCATACGACAACACATCGCCCCACGGATCGAGAAAGGTGGCCTCGTCCGTCTTGGTACCAAACTGGTCGGCGGCATTGATAATGCCCCATTGCTTTTCGCCTTTATCGCCCAGTACGCCGACAAAGCCGAGAATAATCTTGTCATACGCCGTAGGGTCAACCTTGAATAAATCGGCGTTGCGGCCGCAATTGGCGTCTTCGTATTGGTTTTCACGCCGGCCATCGTATTGCGCCCAGTCGGTGTAATAACCAAACACCTGATATTCATTGGACGAATAATGGTTGTAAACATATTTAAGAACATCGCAGCCGGTATAAGAAAACCGTTCGACATCGGTGCCCGGATGAAAACCCGGTGCCATTGCATATTTCTTTTCACTGTAACCATTGGGGTCAACGGTAACCAGTTTGCTATTGCGTGTGCTTGCCATGATGGACTCCTGAAGCCGCTGTGTGAATACCAGAAGGGTTGTCTGGTTAGGCCATCATGGTCTGCATAAAGCGACAAATGCAGTTGAATAAGCTAGTTAATCAGTGCGGCAGAACGTTTTTTTTGAATATCGCTATAAATCAGTATTATTTTCGATAAATAATCGCGACCTGAATGGCGTTCAAACTGACACGCTATGCCTTCGGCTGCGGGATATCCCCAAGGCATAACCGCGTTAAAGGTCAGGAGACGCAAAATGGATCTGCTTAGCAAGGTGGTGGTGAGTTCGGGCGCCAGCGAATATTACGGCACCATGGTGCTGAATACCCTGCATTACGCCGATAACAGCCCGGTGCATATCAAACAGTTTTTTTGACCATCGAATTCCAGGCGCCAGCCGCTTTGGCGGATTCGGATATCTATAGCGAATTTACCGATTGGGTGGGGACCACCATCCATGTGAGCAGCAACCAGATCGAAGCCGGGGTATTTGCGGTTTCGGCCCGCGTTGAATTTGACGAAGAATTCACCTTTAGTGCGCAGGATAAATTCACTATTTCGGTGTCAGGTGATCTCAATACCAATAAAGAACGCTGGCTCAAATCTTTTGTGCTGGCGGCCGACCAGAGCGCCAGTGTGGAAGCTCGGTGGCGGTACATTGCGCGGCCGCGCCCGACACGGCGCTGGCCGCGGTCAAACCGCGCGTGGATTTTGTGCTGGGGTCGCAGATCCACAGCGTCGAGCTGGCTTATGGCCAGACCAGCAATATCACATTGCCGCGCGGCGATTACGCGCTGCACACCCCCGCCGTATCCACCAGTGATGGCAACGTGGTGGCCGCGGCGCACAGCAATGTCAGCACCTTGTCGGTGGCGCCGGGCAGCGCGGCCAGCGTGGCGATCAGCTTTGATAGCGTGCAGCGCTTCGGCTCGGTCACCCTGCGCATCGGCGCATTGACCGGCCTGGCCAGCGAAACCCTGAACGTCACGCTCAAAAGCAAGGGCGCCAACAAAGTGCTGGCAACCACGCAGATTGGCTGCGGCCAGTGCATTACCTTCGGCCAGTTGCCGGCCAGCGGCACGGCGCTGGTGCAGATCGACAGCATCGGCGTCAACGGCGTGGAATATCTGTTCAGCGTGCCCGATGTGGCGCTGAGCAATCACGACGTGGCGGTCGATGTAACCAACGCGCAAGTGCATACCACCAAGCTGTCGACCCAGGCGCGGTTAACCTGCCGCTGATCGTGACCGCCGATGTGGGCTCCAGCCACAAGGTGGCGCTGCGGCTGGTGGGCAGTGGCGGCAGCTACAGCACGGAAGTCAGCGCCAGCACGCAACGCACGGCGTTTCCCACCTTGGTGCAGCCTGGCGACTATCGCGTGGTGGTCAGTAACTTTATCGAGAACGGCAGCGTGCATATAGTCGGCGCACCCGCCACGCTGACCGTGGCCAGCAATGCCTCGACCAGCCTCAACCTCAGCATCAGCACCGGCGCCAATCTGCATGTGCGTGGCTTTCCGTCACATTTGTCATTTGGCGGTTGCGCCGATCTGACCCCCGGCAATGCGGCCGACTTTACCGCGGCACGGGCCGAGTCGATCTTTATCTATGCCGGGGTTGATGGCATGGGCGATGCCACGCTGTATCTGGCCGATGATGTGCAAACGCGCGCCCTGATCGAACTGAGCCGCACGGTGGAAGCGCAGATCGGCGATGGTCGCACCGTGTTGCCGGTGATTGTGTCGTACACCACCAATCTGTCGCTCGGCGACACGCTGACCATGCTGGCCAACAGCACGCAACACGCCTACAGCTTTGGCAACTACATCCAGGCGCTGCAGATTGCCAATGAGTACATCGATGAGCAACATCCGGTGCCGGTGGGTTTTGTGGTCAATCCGGATTTTCTTGGCGCGTGCGAACAAGCCAATCTGGACCCCGGCTACGCCATGCCGGTACGCAAACCGCTGCAAGAGGCTTTGACCCAGCGTGGCGTCAATCTGAGCATTCCGGCCGCCGTCACCGAAGACATCAAAGGCTATGTCACCGCCGTCAACTGGCTGACGCGCACCATCGCGCCTGCAGTGACGTTTGGATGGCAGGTTAATCTGTGGGGCGTCGGTTATTCGGAATGGATTTATGAGGACAGCGATGTAGCCATCCCGGCGCAACAGACCGCCGATTACATCGCGGCAGTGGGCGCGTATAGCGGGCCGTACAAGCCGGACTTTCTGGCGGTGGATCGCTATGAAGGCGACGATCTGACCTTGCGCGCCTATATCAACGGCTATTGCTATGGTCCACGCGAGTGGGGGCGGTTCTGGGATTTTTTGCGGCGCGCTGAGTGCGGCCACCAAACTGCCGATCATGCCGTGGCAGATTCCGTCCGGGCGGATTCCCAATACCAGCGATGTGCTGGCGGATGACTTCAATCCCGCGCATTGGGGCACGGCGGGCAGTTATCTATTTGGCGATCCCGCCATCGGCAGCGATTACCACAACGTCAACGCCAAAGTGCTGGCACTGCCTTTCCCCGAGGCCTTCCCCGGCATGGCGCCAACGGCGAGGCCATGTTCCAGCGCAGCGAGCCGTTTGATATCTCGCAACCGCGCTATGGCGATTTCCCGCTGCGCGGCATCTTTACCGTTTTGCTGGGCGGCGGCGCCACCACCGGGCTGATCACTGATGTGGGCAATCCGGAAAGCTGGGTGCGCAACAAGGTCAACGCGTATTACAACAACCCGGTGCAACTGGGCTAGGGCGCAGCGGCGCAAATGCATAGGGTGGGTCAAGACCCACCACTCAAAGCCATCAGCCGGGCCACGCGGGCCCAAGATGCCACTTTGAGTGGTGGGTCGCGACCCACCCTATGACTTAGCCAGCCTGGACGTTCCAGCCGCCACCCAGTGCCTTGTACACCGCAACCAGTTCCACATAGGAATCGGATTCCGCCTGCGCCATGGCATCCTCGGCCGACAATTGCGTGCGCTCCGCATCCAGCAGCGTCAGGAAATCCACCGCGCCTTCCTTGTATTGCACGCGGGCGATGTCGGCGGCGCGTTTGCTTTGCTGCGCCGATTCCACCAGCCGCGACAAGCGTTGCTGGGTGCGGTTATAGCTCAACAACGCGCCTTCGGTTTCCTCAACTGCCTGCAACACGGTCTGCTCGTAACGGGCGACGTTGGCGTCGTTGCTGGCTGGTTGGCGCGCACCTGGGCATTGACCGCGCCGAGGCGGAAGGCAGGCCAATCCACCGACGGGGTAATGCTCCAGGCCTTGCTGCTGGCCTGGCCCAGATCACCGCCACGGCTGGCGATAAAGCCGAAAAAGCCCCCCAACGACACGCGCGGGAACCGATCCGCCATCGCCGCGCCGATATCAGCATTCGACGCCACCAGATTGCGCTCGGCCGCCGCGATATCCGGGCGCCGCTTGATCAGATCAGCCGCGTCACCAATCGGGATAGGGCGCGAGATCGGCGCCAATGTTGCCGGCACCAGTTGCGCATCCAGACTGCCTGGCATCGCGCCGGTCAATACCGCCAGGCGGTATTGCGCCAGCTTGATGGCGGTTTCCAGCGGCGGCAACGTGGCTTGCACATTGGCCAGGTTGGCCTTGGCGCGCGCCACATCCAATTGCGTGCCCTGACCACCATCGACGCGGGCCTGGGTGATATCGAGCGTGGATTGCAGGTTCTTCAGGTTACGCTCGGCCACGGCATAGCGTTGCTGCGCGCCGCGCATCAGATAGTAGTTACGTCCGATTTCCGCCACCACCGACACGCGAGCCTGGTCCAGCCCGTATACGGCGGCATCGGCGCGCGCTTTGGCGGCGGTTTCCAGATTGGCCAGACGGCCCCACAAATCCAATTCCCAGCCCGCATCAAAGCCGGCGGTCCACGAATTGGTCAGCACGCGGTCGGTGGTAATGCCGGGCTGTTGCGCCATCTGGCGCGTGGCCTGTGCCCCCAGCGTTACCGTGGGCCAGCGGTCGATTTCAGTGATATTGAATTGCGCGCGCGCTGCATTCACCCGCGCCAGGGCGATGCGCAAATCATGGTTGGCGTTCAGGCCCTGATCGATCAGTTTGCTTAACGCCGGGTCATCCAGTTGCGCCCACCATTGCTGCTCGACGCGGGTGGCGGCAAAGTCCGCCGTCACCGCGTTTTGCAGGTGGATATCGGCTTGGGCCGGGGTCTGGTATTGCGGCCCGACCGCGCAGGCGGCCAGCCCGCCGCTGAGCATCAAGGCGCTAAGCAGCTTGATGGTCGGCAGCGTAAAGGTTTTAACGATGTCCATTATTTGCCCTCCAGTTGCGGCAATGGGGCGGCCGGGGTGTGTGCAACGTGCGGCTTGCGATCGGCATGTACCAGCTTGCGCAGCAACACATAGAACACCGGCGTCAACAGCAGGCCAAAGAAGGTCACGCCCAGCATGCCGGAGAACACGGCCGTGCCCATGGCGCGACGCATTTCCGAACCGGCACCGGTCGAAGTCACCAGCGGCACCACGCCCATGATGAACGCCATCGACGTCATCAAGATCGGGCGCAAGCGCAGGCGACACGCTTCCAGTACCGCCGCCACCGGGTCCATGCCTTCCAGTTCTTCTTTTTTTCGCGGGCGAATTCCACGATCAGAATCGCGTTCTTGCACGCCAGCCCCACCAGCACAATCAAGCCGATTTGCGTAAACACATTGTTATCGCCATGCGTGAGCCACAGCCCGGTAATGGCCGACAACAAACCCATAGGCACAATCAGGATGACCGCCAGCGGCATGGTCCAGCTTTCGTACAGCGCGGCCAGCACCAGGAACACCAGCAGCACGCACAGCGGGAACACCAGCACGGCGGTATTACCGGCCAGGATTTGCTGATAGGTCAGCTCGGTCCACTCAAACGTCATGCCATTGGGTAGCTCGGTGCGTGCCAGTTTTTTTCCATCGCGGCCTGGGCCTGGCCAGAACTGAAGCCGGGCGCAGCCCCGCCGTTGATTTCGGCAGTGACATAGCCGTTGTAATGCTGGACTCGATCCGGACCACTGGTTTCACGCACATTCATGAACGCACCCAGTGGCACCATGTCGCCGTTGGCGTTGCGGGTCTTGAGGCGCGCAATGTCATCGGGACGCAGCCGGAACGACTGGTCGGCTTGGGCATTCACTTGATAGGTACGGCCAAAGCGGTTGAAGTCATTGACGTACAGCGAGCCCAGGTAGATCTGCATGGTGTCAAACGCGTCGGTCAGTGCCACGCCGTGGGTCTTGGCTTTGTCGCGATCAATATGCGCGTCGATCTGCGGCACATTCACTTCGTAGCCGCTAAACATGCCCGCCAGTTCCGGCGTCTTGCTGCCTTTGGCGATCAGGTTCTGCACTTGCGCATACATCTCGTTAAAACCCAGCCCGCCACGATCTTCGATCTGCATGCGGAAGCCACCGATGGTGCCCAGCCTTGTACCGGCGGCGGCGGGAAGATGGCGACAAAGGCATCCTGCAGTCCGGCGTATTTGGCGTTGAGCTTGCCCGCGATGGCACCGGCGGACAGATCGGCTGATTTGCGCTCGTCAAACGGTTTGAGCGTGACAAACAAGATCCCGGCCGACGGACTGTTGGTAAAGCCATTGATCGACAGCCCCGGGAAGGCCACGGCGCTTTCCACGCCCGGTTCCTTGAGTGCGATGGCGCTCATTGCCTTGATCACGCTTTCAGTGCGGTCCAGCGTGGCGGCACCAGGCAATTGCGCAAACGACACCAGATATTGCTTGTCTTGTTGCGGCACAAAGCCACTGGGCACGCTGTTGAAACCCAGCACGGTCAGGCCGAGCAAACCGCCGTACACCAGCATGGCGATGGCCGAGCGGCGCAGTATGCTTTGCACGCCACCCACATAGCCGTGCGAGGTCCGCACAAAAAAAGCGGTTGAACGGGCGGAAGAACCAGCAGTGCCTTGTCCATCCAGCGTGTCAGCGCATCTTTGGGCGCATCGTGGCCTTTGAGCAAAACGGCAGCCAGTGCAGGCGACAGGGTCAGCGAGTTGAAGGCCGAAATCACGGTCGAGATGGCAATCGTCAGGGCAAACTGGCGATAGAACTGGCCGGTCAGACCCGAGATAAACGCGGTCGGGATAAACACGGCGCACAGCACCAGCGCGGTGGCCACGATAGGACCGGTTACTTCACGCATGGCACGGCGCGTGGCATCCATCGGGCTTAAGCCCAGCTCGATATTGCGCTCGACGTTTTCGACCACCACGATGCGTCGTCGACCACAATGCCGATCGCCAGCACCAGACCGAACAGCGACAGCGCATTGAGCGAAAAGCCAAACACATGCATCAGCGCAAACGTGCCCACCAGCGATACCGGCACCGCCACCAACGGGATGATGGAAGCGCGCCAGGTCTGCAGGAACAGAATGACCACCAGCACTACCAGCAACACGGCTTCAAACAGCGTATGCACCACGGCTTCGATCGAGCTCTTCACGAACACGGTGGGGTCATACACGATGGAATAATCCACGCCCTGCGGAAAATCCTTCTTCAGGCTGGCCATGGTGGCGCGCACGTTCTTGGAGATATCGAGCGCGTTGGAGCCGGGGCGGGCAAAGATGGGGATGGCCACCGCCGGTTTGTTATCCAGCAAGGAACGCAGCGCGTAATTGCTGGCGCCCAGTTCGATGCGGGCCACGTCGCGCAAGCGCACGATTTCGCCATCAGCACCGCTGCGGATAATGATGTTGCCAAACTCCTGCTCGGTGACCAGACGGCCTTGCGTGTTGACGTTGAGCTGGTAATTGGCGTTGTTGGACGTGGGCGAAGTGCCCAGCGACCCGGCTGCCACCTGGATGTTCTGCTCACGCACCGCCTTGACCACATCGGATGCAGTCAGATTGCGGCTGGAGATTTTTTTCCGGGTCCAGCCACAGGCGCATTGAATAATCGCCCGCGCCAAACAGTTTGACGTCGCCCACGCCGTCGATCCGGGCCAGCGCATCCTTGACCTGCAGGTTGGCGTAGTTGGACAGATACAGCATGTCGTAACGGTTATTCGGCGAGGTCAAATGCACGACCATGGTCAGATCGGGCGAGCTCTTTTCGGTGGTTACGCCCAGGCGCTGCACGTCTTCCGGCAATTGCGGCAAGGCTTGCGCCACGCGGTTCTGCACTTGCACTTGCGCCTTGTCGACGTCGGTGCCCAGGGCAAAGGTGACGGTCAGCGTCATCGCGCATCGGACGTTGCTTGCGAGGACTGATACAGCATGCCCTCAACGCCATTGATGCGTTGCTCCAGCGGAGATGCCACGGTTTCCGCTATCGTCTGCGGGTTGGCGCCAGGATAGCTGGCATGCACCACCACGGTGGGCGGCACGACTTCGGGGTACTCGCTGATCGGTAATATCTTTAACGCCAATGCCCCGGCGATAAAGATGATCATCGACAGCACCGCCGCAAAGATCGGCCGCTGGATGAAGTATTGAGAGAAATTCATGGAATGTGTCCCATAGGGTGGGTCAAGACCCACCGTTCAAAGTACGTTTTCTGTGCCGCTGCATTCGGCATGACGTGATGCATAGGGTGGGTCGTGACCCACCACTCAAAGCCGCGCAACAAGGCGCTGCACGCGAACAGCCGTGGCACGAGCCTTTGGCTTTGCTTGGTGGGTCGTGACCCACCCTATGCGTCAGCCGCCCGCCGGGAACTGTTTGTCGAGTTCGCTCGGCGCGCTCATCGGCACGGTGGTGGGGCTGACGGCCATGCCGGGGCGGATCTTCTGCAAGCCGTTCACCACAATCACATCACCGGCCTTAAGGCCGCTGCGCACCAGACGCAGATCGTCGACATCGCTGCCGAGGGTGACGGTGCGGTACTCCACCTTGTTGTCCTTGCCCAGCACCAGCACGTATTTCTTGCCGAGGTCCGAGCCGACCGCGCGGTCGTTGATCAACAAGCCGTCGCGCTGGCCTTCGCCGATCAGCTTGAGCCGCACAAACAAGCCCGGCGTGAACTCGCCATTCTTGTTATCAAACACGGCGCGTGCGCGGATGGTGCCGGTACGCGGGTTCACCTGATTATCCAGAAAGTCCACCGCGCCTGATGCGGATAGCCCGTCTCATCGGCCAGGCCGAGGAAGATCGGATATTTGCCATCCGCCGCTTCACCCTTATGCACACGGGCCTGCTGCTGATACTTGAGGAAGGTCTGCTCATCGGCGTCGAAATAGGCGTAGACCTTGTCGGTGGATACCACCGTGGTCAGCAAGCTGGCCCCGGCCGAACTGCTGCTGACCAGATTGCCCGGCGTAATCAGCGCATTGCTGACGCGGCCGCTGATGGGGGCGGTGACGTGGGTGTAGTCCAGGTTCAGCCTGCCGCGGTGAGTGCGGCCGCCGTGCCATCGACTTGCGCCTGCGCCGCCAGCAAGGCGGTGTTGCGCGTGTCAAAGTCTTCGGTGCTGATCGCGTCCTGCGACTTGAGCCGCACGGCGCGTTCGGCATCCGATCGGGCTTGCGCCATATGCGCTTTGGCCGACTGGTATTCGGCGGTCAGACGGTCGACCTCGGCCTGGAACGGGCGCGGATCAATCTGGAACAGCAGATCGCCTTTCTTGACCAAAGCGCCTTCGCGGAAATTAACCGACTCCACATAACCGCTCACACGCGGACGGATTTCCACGGTTTGCGGCGCTTCGAGGCGGCCGGTGAATTCATCCCAGTCATTCAGCGATTTATGGATAACCGAAGACACGCTGACCGCCGGTGGGGGCGGGGCGGGCGGGTTGCTCG
>BBFD01000140.1 GCA_001313065.1 Silvimonas sp. JCM 19000 | reverse complement strand
CTGGCGCAGATAATCGCGCGGCGCCGCCCCCAGCACGCGTTTGAACATGGTGGTAAACGAGGCCGGGTTGTCATAGCCCAGGTCCAGCGCCACGCGGGTAACGCTTACGCCTGCGGCCAGGCGCGGCAACGACACCAGCAGACAAGCTTGCTGGCGCCAGGCAACAAAGCTCAATCCAGTTTCGCGGCGGAAGATGCGGCTGAACGTGCGCACGCTCATCTTGAGTTCGGCGCTCCATTGCTCGGCGGTCTGGTGCACTTCCGGCTGACGTAAAAAAGCGAAGCAACGTTCCGCGATGCGGGCGTCGACCGGGTAGGGCAGCGACAGCGGCAGCGCGGGCATGCTGCGCAGTTCGTGCTCGATCAGCGTCATCAGTGCGGCGTGGCGGCTATGCGGCGCGTAGGCCAGCGGCACATCCAGCGCTTCGGCCAGCAGGCTGCGCATAAACGGCGTAATCAGCACCACCTGGTTGTGCGCGGGCATATCGCTCAGATGCTCGGGGCTCAGATACAGGCTTTGCATGCGCACCTGGCCGATGCAGCGCACCGCATGGGTCAGGCCGGGCGGAATCCAGATGCCACGCTGCGGCGGCATCACCCATGCGCCGTGCTCGGTCGTCACCACCACGGTGCCGCTGCTGCTGGATAACAACTGCCCGCGGCGGTGTGTATGCGGCGCAATACGATGGCCGTCGTCGTAGTCGTTGCCCGTCGCCACCAAGGGCTTGGCGAGATGTTCGATGTCTTCAATATGGACTTCACGCACCATGGCCGACACTCATAAGTAGTAGGCCCATTGTCGATGGCGGGCCATTGCCGCCCGCCACTAGTATCACGACTAGCGCATCGATGCCTAGCCTGGCGCGCCACCCCGGCGTGTTTTATCGACCCCTACCATGACGAGCGAGCCATGACCTCCACCGCCATCCCTCTGCCCGCGCCCCGCAGTAGCAGCACGCAATATCACGTGCTGGGCGCCGTCAGTTTTTTGCCATTTGCTCAACGACATGTTGCAGGCGCTGCTGCCTGCGGCTTATCCGATTTTGCGCGGCGGCTTCAATCTGTCGTTTGCCCAGATCGGCTATCTGCGCTGGTGTACCAGATCACCGCGTCCATCCTGCAGCCGTTTATAGGCTTTTATACCGACAAACATCCCAAGCCATTTGCGCTGCCCTTTGCCATGTTGGCCTCCGGGTGCGGACTGATGCTGCTGGCGTTTGCCGGCAGCTATGCCGGCTGATGGCCGGGGCGGCCATGCTGGGCCTGGGCTCGTCGATCTTCCATCCCGAATCATCACGCATTGCCCGGCTGGCCTCGGGCGGATCGCATGGGGTGGCGCAGTCCTTGTTCCAGGTGGGGGGCAATATCGGCTCGGCGCTAGGCCCGCTGGCGGCCGCGTTTATCGTGCTGCCGCAAGGCGAGAAAGGCATGGCCTGGGGCGGCATCGCGGCCATCGTTGGCATCGTCATCATGACTGCGCTCAGCCGCTGGTATCGCGATGTGCTGCGTGAACGCGCCCGCAACCCGGCGCATGCAGCGCGTGCCAAAGCAGCCAGTCTGCCCGCCTTGAGCAATACGCAAATCCGCAACGCAATGCTGATCCTGGTGCTGTTGCTGCTGTCCAAATACGTTTACCTGGCCAGCTTCACCAACTTCTATCCCTTCTTCATCATGCATCGCTTCGGGCTGAGCACGCATGATGCGCAGCTGTGCCAGTTTGTCTTCTTTGCCGCAGTCGCCGCCGGTACGGTGATGGGTGGCCCGGTGGTGGATCGCATCGGCCAGAAGAAAGTGATTGCCTGGTCCATCCTTGGCACGCTGCCGTTTACGCTGGCATTGCCCTACGCCAACTTGCCGCTCACGTTGGCGCTGAGCGTGGTGATCGGGGTAGTGCTGTCGTCGGCATTCCCGGCCATCATCGTGTTTGCCCAGGAACTGGTGCCGGGCCGCACCGGCATGATTTCCGGGATGTTCTTTGGCTTTATCTTTGGCGTCAGCGGCATCAGCGCCGCCTTGCTGGGCGGCCTGGCTGATCGCTGGGGCATCGATGCGATTTACCAGGTGTGTTCATTCCTGCCGCTGATGGGCTTGCTGGCGTGGCGCTTGCCGGAGCGCAAACGGGTGTGATCGCATAGGGTGGGTCTAGACCCACCAGCCAAAGCCATCGAGCAAGGCATTGCCACTTGCGTTCTTGTCCCTGACTTTGATTGGTGGGTCTAGACGCGCCAGCCAAAGCCATCGAGCAAGGCGTTGCCACTTGCGTTCTTGTCCCCGACTTTGATTGGTGGGTCTAGACCCGCCAGCAAAGCCATCGAGCAAGGCGTTGCCATTGCGTTCTTGTCCCCGGCTTTGATTGGTGGGTCTTGACCCACCCTATGTGAGGCGCTGACTACGATGGGCATGGGTGGATCGTGACCCGCCCCGTGCCGCATTGGCCTTGCTTGCCGCGTGGCGGAGTGCCTGCCAGGATTCAGGCTTCTCACCTTCCTTTTCGAGTTCAGCCATGCGCAGAGACCACAGCATCGCCACCGGCAGCGTCCACCGTTTGCACATCGATAGCCACGTGTTGGCAGACAACTTTCTCGGTGACGCGCCACGTCGCATCGTCGATGTGTACGTGCCTGCCGGGCATGATGGTCGTGGCCTGCCCTTGCTGGTGGATCTGGTCGGCTATACCGGCGGCGGCCCGGCGCATACCAACTGGAAAGGGTTGGGTGAAAGCGCGCCCGAACGGCTGGACCGGCTGATGGCCAGTGGCGCAATGCAGCCTGCCGTCGTGGCGTTTCCGGATTGCTTTACCCGGCTCGGGGGCAATCAGTACGTTAACAGCGCGGTGATGGGGCGCTGGGAAGATTTTTTTTGATCGACGAAATGTTGCCCACGGTCGAACAGCAGTTTGCCTGCGGCGGGGCCGGGCGGCGCGGCGTGTTCGGCAAAAGCTCGGGTGGCTTTGGCGCGATGTGGCATGTGCTCAAGCGCAGCGATATCTGGTCGGCGGCAGCGTGCCATTCGGGTGATATGGCTTTCGATATTGTCTATCTGCCCGACGTCTATCCGGCCTTGATGACGCTGGAAAAACACGGCGGCATTGAAGGCTTTATGCGCTATTTCGAAGCAGCAAAAAAAACCCTCCGATGACGATATCCACGCCCTGATGATGCTGGCCATGGGCGCCACCTACGATCCGGCGCCAGACCAGTATCTGGGATTGCGCTTGCCGGTGGATCTGGATACCGGCGAGTTGATCGCCGAGCGCTGGCACAACTGGCTGGCGTTTGATCCGGTCCGGCTGGTGGATACCCAGATTGATGCGCTAAAGGGATTGAAAGGCCTGTATATCGACTGCGGCACCCTCGACCAATACAACATGATTTTTTGGCCATCGCCAGCTGCGCAACAAGCTGACCGCCGCCGGCGTGCCGCATCGCTATGAAGAGTTTGTCGATAACCACAGCAGCATCGATTACCGCATGGATATCAGCCTGCCGTTTCTGGCGCAGGCTTTGCGCGACGCGTAGCCGCAGGCATCACGCCCGCCCTGCTGCGGCGGACGTGATGCGATCAAGCCGGGTTTCAGGCGGCTTGACGCGCTACTGCTCGACGTCGACGTGCTGCCGCCAGCACGCCCACCATGCCCATGCCCATCAGGCCCAGGTTTCCGGTTCCGGCACCGGCGCGGCAGCCGCGCCGTTGTTGAGTAGCGACAGATCGATCGAAATGGCGCTGTTGGGGTTGGCCGCGCTCAAGGCAAAGCTCACGGTGTTGCTGTCTTGCGCCGACTGGCCGATGGCGGGGTCGGCAAGGGCGCCAGCGGCGTAGTGGTTGTTACCCACACCCAGATCGACCCCGTTTTCGTACAGCTGGCCATAAAATCCGAAATCGAGGTCGGCTTGTGACGCCGGGATGTCGGTAAAGACGTCGTAGCTGATGGTCAGCGTGCCACCCCCGGCACCCACTGCAATGGCTCGCGTGATTGAGGCGTAATGAAATAGCCGGCCCACAACGAACTGGCATCCAGCTGGAAGCTGAATGTGGTGCTGGTGCCGCTGGTTACCAACGACGCAGTGCTGTCTCTGCTGCCTATGCTCCAGTTCAGGCTGTCTGACGGTGCCAAAGAATAGCCGCCGGCGTTGGCGTACATGTTCCAGATATAGGGCGCGCCCACAAAGGTGGCGTCGCCGCTCAAGGTAAACGTGATGTAGTCATGCGCCGTAACCGGCTGCACCTGCGCCATTGCGACGCTGGAAAGCAGGCTGAGTGCGGACACAAGGGCAAGTCGTGGACGAAACTTCATGGCAGAGATCCTGAGTGTAGGTTGGAGGGCGGATCGCAGCGTCACAACCCATGCCCGGACATGGTTTCTCGTGTTGCGCCAGCGTGATCCGCCTGTGTTATCTGACATGCGCCGACATAAATCAAATGGCTGCCTGTTGTTTTCTGATATTTGGCTGTCACGATTGGACAGTTATGCGCTTGAACGCGTACCCGGCCGTGGGCGCGCCAGCGCTGCGCTGACGCGCATCAACCACGCCGCCTACCGTTTGCCAGCGCACAGAGTGTGGCCCGGCTTCCGGCGTATGCTGATTGCACCTGCGATATCTGTCGCGGGCATTCATGGAGCATTCGTGCGATGGAATCGATACATTTTGCGCGGCCCAGCATCGAGCGGCTGATCAAAGCCATGCAACTGCAAATTGCGCAGCTTAACCCGACGGGTCTGGATGACCGCATCGAGTGGGGCGCCTGTAATAATCTGCTGCAGGCCTTGGGTTCGTTAGCGGGCGAAGAGTTTGTGGTGATGTGTGTGGATGGGCAAAGCGCGGCGAGCGCGCAGCGTTCCGGCGAGCAGTATGACCAGCCGGTGTTGCTCACCCGTCCGCCGCTGCGGGCCGATCATATGAGCTTGTTTTATGGCAGCAACGACAGCGGCGCGCCTTCCTGAAACCCGCCTTGCAGGCGGCAGAAAAAAAACGGCAACGCCCATGCAGGCGCTGCCGTTTTAGTTTGCGGCGCGGTGTTTTAGCGCGGCTGCTGGTCCATGGCTTCGATCAGTGCGGAGCGGGTTTCCGGATCAACCGAGCTATGGCCGCTTGCGTGTAGATCAGTCTGGCCTCTGGCCAGACGCTGGCCAGATCCCATGCGGTTCGGGCCGGGCAGACCATGTCGTAGCGACCATGCACGATCACGGCGGGAATATGCCGGATGCGCTCGATGTCGCGCAGCAACTGGTCGGGCTGCAGAAACATCTGGTGGCGAAAGTAATGCACTTCGGCGCGCGCCAGGCTGATGGCTTTTTCGGGCGTATCAAACTGACCTTCTTCATCCGGCGTATGGACCAGCGTGGTGATGCTGCTTCCCAACTGGCCCACGCCAGCGCCGCTTGCAAACGGGTGTCGGCATCGGGGCTGCTCAAACGGCGCCAATAGGCTTCGACCATGTCGTGCCGTTCTTCTGGCGGGATAAAGTCGCGATAGCGCTGCCAACGCTCGGGAAACATCCACGAGGCCCCGACACCATCGCCATTGAGCCAGTCCACTTCGTGCTGTCGGCCCAGAAAAAAATCCCGCGCAAAACCAGGCTCACCACGCGTTCTGGATTTTTTTGCGCGTAGGCGAGGGCCAGCGTTGAGCCCCAGGAGCCGCCAAAAAACGATCCAGCGCTCAATGCCCATATGCTGGCGCAAGGTTTCGATATCGGCCACCAGATGCCAGGTGGTGTTGTCAGTCAGTTCGCCCATGGGCGTGGACTGCCCGGCACCGCGCTGATCAAACAGAATGACGCGATAGCGTTGCGGATCAAAAAAAACCGCCGCGCCGCGGGCGAAATGCCCGCGCCAGGACCGCCGTGCAAAAAAACACGACGGGCTCGCCATCGGGATTGCCGACCTCTTCAACATATAACTGGTGCACCGCATCGACGCGTAAACGTTGTGTCTGGTACGGCTCGATTTCGGGATAAAAGTCACGCATGGTTGGCTTCTTTATTCGGGAATATTCGGGATCAAACTCACACCACGGCGGGTATTTCGTGGCGGCGTCATAAAGATGTGCAGTAATAGCACGATCAATACCAAAAACTGAACAGGGAAGAAATGGATGGCGGTAAAAAAGCAAAAAAGTCCACGGCAAACCGCGCTGGCATGCTGCTGGCGTTGGCTTTAATGGCGTACTCGGCGGTGGCCCATGCTGATCGCACCGAAATTGCCGGCTTTGATGTCGCGCTGGACCTGCCCGCGCACTGGCACGGCCGCATGACCAGTGCTGCCCCGGCCGGGCAAGTGGCGCGGCCGATGTATTTGATCGAAGCGCCAAATAACAGCGATGACGAGGCGTGTTCTGCCATGTGATGTCGTCGGTGTACGAGCATCCGGTCAGCGATGCCGCCATCCGCGATGCGCAGACGCT
The DNA here is from genome assembly GCA_001313065.1 of Silvimonas sp. JCM 19000. The sequence continues at coordinate 3,967 of BBFD01000140.1, read as the reverse complement.
GGATGACAGCAAAAAAGCAGGTGCTGCGCGAGCGGGTTTCGCAAATGGTGGGGGTGGACCTGAAGCTGGATCAGGTTGAGCGCGCCCGATTTGCCGAGGTCCCGGCGGCGCGCTTGCATATGCAGGGCAGCAAGCAGGTGCAAAACCGTCAGGCCGATATCCAGCTGCTGATGTGGCCGGTTCCACGCATGTGCAATCGGTCACCCTGCAATGCGTGGCTGTCAGTGCCAATGGGCCGGACCGCGCCAAAGCGCTGCTACAGAAGATGACGCCGGTATTGAACGGCATGGTGGGATCGCTGCGATTTGAAGCAAAACAGGCGCAGGACGGAACGCAGTAACGCGCCTGGGCCTGAGCTGGCAGCCCCGCCCCAGGCGGGGCTGTTTGCATTCCGGCCGCGTGGCTCAGCCTTATCGGCGGCTGGCGGCGCCACGTCCGCATCATTGAACGCGGTAATCCGCGCCACGCGGAATACATCCTGCAACGATTGCAGTTCGGCCTCGTGCAAGGTGGCCAGGCGTTCCAGCGTTGCGGCACCTGCCGGCAACAAATGCACTTCAACCAGACGGCGGTCGTGCAGGTTTTTCTGCCGCCGCACCAGCCCGGCGTCTTCGCACCGGCTAATCAAGGCCACCACACCGTGCTGCTGCAATTGCAGACGTTCGGCCAGTTCGCCCACGCTGGCCCAGTCGCGGCCCGGAAAACCACGCACATGCAGTAACAGCAGATATTGCAGCGGGGTAATGCCTTCATGGCGGGCGGCGCTTTCAGAAAAAATGCAGAAAACGGCGCAGTTGATAGCGGAATTCGGAGAGGGCTTCGTAATCCTGTTTTTTTCGAGCATGGCGACTTGGTGTAGCAGCGGGGAGTGACGTCAATATATATCGCGTTGTGACGCTTATGCACGCGGCGTCAGGGCAGCAGTTGCAGCAGGCGCGCCAGTGGCTGCGGTTCGATCAACAAATCGGCCAGGGTATAGCGATCAAGCACGCTGTACATGGCTTCCATTGCCTCGGCCAGCACATGCTTGAGGCGACAGGCCGACTGGATGCGGCAGTGGGCGTTGGCCCGATCAAAGCATTCGACCAGCGCGCTATCTTGTTCGCTGGCGCGCACCAGTTCGCCTATGCAGATGCTGGACGGATCGCGCCCCAGCCGCATGCCGCCGCCTTTGCCGCGTGCAGTTTCGATATAGCCTGGCGTGCCATCCAGTGCGCCACTTTCATCAGGTGCGCGTCCGAAATGCCGTAGGCGGCGGCGATATCGGCGCGGGTGGCGACGGCGCCGTCGTTCGCGCCCAGATAGAGCAAAGTGCGCAAACAATAATCGGTAAAAAACATTCAGCCGCATGCTGCGTCCTTAAAGATATATCTGAGATGTTGATTACAGGCAGACGCGATGATAGCCTGAAACGCGATTTGATCGCTGGACCGCCTGCCATGCCCAATACCACCGAAAACACCATCCGTAACGCCTTGCGCACGGTGCTGGACCTGAAATCGGCATCAATGTGGTCGATCTGGGCTGATCTACGCCGTAGACGTTGCCGCACCGACGGTGACCATTCGCATGACCATGACGACGCCAAGCTGCCCCATGGGCAAGCTGCTGCAGGACGAGTCTACGCCGCAGCCCAGGCCGCACTGGGCGCTGGCTGGCAGCTTGACGTGCAACTGGTGTGGCAACCGGCGTGGACGCCACAGTGCATGTCCGCCGCAGCGCGCACGCATTTTGGCTGGGAACCCGGCCTATGAAAACCCGGCTGGCCTTGCCGTTGTTGGCGCTGGCGGTCATGGCGCTGTTGCTGGGTTTGACTGGCGGCCTGCAGCGCCTGGGCTGGAATCTGCCGCCGCGCAATGGTGTGCTTATCCTCGGCCATGGCCCGCTGATGATCTGTGGCTTCTTCGCAGCCTGATCGCGCTGGAACGCGCGGTGGCGTTGGGCCAGACCTGGGGTGCCGCCGCACCGTTATTGCTCGCCTTGGGCAGCGTGCTGGCGCTGATGTTGCCGGCGGCGGGCCTGGCTTTATTGCTGTCGGGCGCGGCCGTGCTGGCGCTGGTCACTGCGCTGTTATATCGCCGCCACACCACCCTGTTTAATGCCTTGCTGCTGGCCGCTGTACTGGCTTTGCTATTGGGCGATGCGCTGTGGTGGTGGCGCGGCGTGGTTTATCTGGCCACGCGTGGTGGATGCTGTTTCTACTGTTGACCATCACCGCCGAACGCTGGAATTGACCCGCTTGTTGCCGCGCCAGCGCCACAGTCAGACCCGGCTGCTGTGGGTGCTGGCTTTGCTGGTTGCGGGGGCGCTGGGCGCGACGGCGGGCTGGGCTCAGGGCTTGGGCATGGCGCTGGTGTTGCTGGGCAGTTGGCTGCTGCGCTACGACATCGCGCGGCGCAATCTGCGTATGCCGGGTTTGCCGCGCTATATCGCGCTTTGCTTGTGCGCCGGGTATATCTGGTTGCTACTGGCCGGGGCGGTGTTGCTGGTGGATGGCAGCGCTGTGATGCCCGGCCGCGCCAGCTACGACGCGGTCCTGCACGCCGTGTTCCTTGGCTTTGTATTTTCGATGGTGTTTGGCCATGCGCCCATTATCGTCCCCGCCGTCAGCGGCGTGCGGGTGCGCTTTCGCGCCTGGTTCTATCTGCCCCTGGCGCTGTTGCATACCTCGCTGGTCTGGCGCGTCGTGGCCGATCTGATTGCGGATACGCCAGCGTGGCAATGGGCGGGCAGCAGCAATGTGGCCGCGGTATTGCTGTTTGCGCTCGCCTTGTTGCTCAGCGTGCACAGAGCAGCGCCGCGGCGCGCTTAGATCTTCCGGTTTTTTTTATTTAAAGCAGCAGGCAAAGGCATCTCCATGCGCAAATTAATGGCAGCACCGCATCGCGTCGGTTTTTTTTATGGGCAGCGTGGTCATGTTGGCCAGCTTTGGGGGCTGGGCATGGTTGCTGGCGCAACGCGCTGCCGGCATTGCGCCGGCGCTTGTGCTGGCGCCGGTCTGGCTGCATGCCGATCTGATGTTGTTCGGCTTTCTGCCGCTCTTCATGCTGGGCTTTATCAACACGGCCGGGCCGAAATGGCTGGGCGTTACCGCGCCGCCGCGCTGGCAATGGGCCGGCTCCACACTGACCTACGCGGGCGGTTCGGTGCTGATTGCCGCTGCGCAAATCGCCGCGCCCTTGCATGCCTTTGGCGATGCCTTGCATGTGCTGGGTTGGGTCTGGGCTGTTGCGATCTGGATCGGCCGCATTCGCTTGAGTCAGGCTTCTGATCAACGTCACGCCCGCATGGTGTTGCTCGCTTTCTGCTGCGGCCTGCTGGCGCTGGTTCTGCAGTGGGCGGCCAGCAGCGCCGCGTCCGTCACTACGGCGGCATGGCTGACGCAAGCGGTGGTCAGCGTGGGCGTGTGGGGCTTTTTTTGCTGCCGGTGTTTCTGACGGTCAGCCATCGCATGGTGCCGTTCTTTTCCTCGGTGGTGCTGCAGCCATACGTGGTCTGGCGGCCCTATAGCTTGTTGTATGCATGGACCGGCCTGTCGCTGGCGCATGGTGCGCTCGCCATCGGCGCGCTGTTTAGCTCATACGCCAACACCGCCTTGCCCGATTTTGTGTTTGCTGGACTGTTGCTGTGGACCAGCGTGCGTTGGCAATGGCGGCGCAGTTTCCGCGTGCCTTTGCTGGGTATGTTGCACGCCAGCTTTGCCTGGGCGGGCATCGCGCTGCTGTTGTACGCGCTGCAAGCGGCAGCGGCGGCGGGCGGGGTCTATCTGGGCGGACTCGCTCCCTTGCATGCACTGACCATCGGCTTTTTTTGCAGCATGCTGCTAGCCTTTGTGACGCGGGTTACGCTGGGCCATTCCGGCCGTCCCTTGCTGATTGGTCGGGTAACGGCCGTGCTGTACTGGCTGGTGCATGGCGTGGCGCTGACCCGTATCGCGGCCGAATTCCTGCCCGCCCAGGCCAGTCTG
>BBFD01000139.1 GCA_001313065.1 Silvimonas sp. JCM 19000 | reverse complement strand
CCGGCGCGCGCGCGCTGCCGTCATCCACCACCAGCACGTCACATTGTTCGGACGGGCCGATACTGGCCAGCGAGCGCACCAGCGCCTCGGGATTGTTGTAATGCGGGATCAAACAAATCAGACGATTTTGCGATTCACTCATGATGTCTTCAGGCCCAACTGGTTTTGCCCAGCCACTGCTTGACGCGGCGCGCCAGCGAGAATGGCACAACCATCCATACCAGCGGCTTGAGCAAGGTCAGCCATGAGCGCGGCGAGGCGTCGATATATCGCGCCAGCAGGCGAAAGCGCGACCATTGCTGGCGCCGCCGTTTCGACAATGAAATCCCCGCCGTGGTGTACTCGGTACGCACCAGCACTTCGGGCAGATTGGCGGTCTGGTAACGCGCCACAAACTTCCAGAAGTAAGCAAAGTCTTCCGCCGCTGGATAGTTGGTCGGATACAAGCCGAGCGCGCGTATGCCCGCCACCCGGAACATCACGGCCGGATGGGTAAACGCGTTATCGATATGCATCTGCCGCACAATTTGCGCGTGCGTTTGCGGTTGTTGCAGCGTAAAGCGGTCGCCACTGGCATCAAAAAACACCACGCGCTGCCTAACAGATAGACCTCAGGATGCGCATCCAGAAACGCCGCCTGCCGCGCGCAGCGGTCCGGCAGGTTCAGATCGGCCACATCCAGCCGCGCTACATATTGGTAGTCCGCAGCAAGAATGCCTTGCAAGCCGGTATTGAGTGCGTGCTCGATGCCCTGGTTGTGCGGCAGATAAACAAAATTCAGCGTGCCCTGCGCGCGCCAGGCGGCGTGGCAGGCGGCCTCATCAATGCGTGCGCGTGTGCTGCCGTCATCGACCACCCAGGCGTCGACCGGCTCGGTCACGCCGACCGAAGCGAGCGACTCGACCAGCCTTGCGGGTTGTTGTAATGCGGAATCAATAATGCGATGCGGTTCATCGGGCTTGGACATCCAGAACGGGGCGCGTATTCAACAACGTGGCCCAACGGTTCAGCAAGACCGGCGCATCAAAGGCATGCGAGCGCAATTTAAGCCGCGCCGACAAGGCCGGGTGCTTGGGTTCTTGCGCCAGGATCACTGCGGCCAGCGCAGCACCGCTGGCCTCTGCGGCGACAAAATCTTCGGGCGCGTCGCCGAACAATTCCACCACGCCGCCCGCATTGGTCGACACCACCGGCAAGCCGGCTTTCATTGCTTCCAGCACCACCAGGGGGCAGCCCTCAAACCACGAGGTCAGCAGCAAAAAAATCGGCACGTTGCATAAAAGCGCCGACGTCATCGCGTGCGCCGGTAAATTCAATCAGTTGCTGCAGACCACGGCGTTGCGCTTCGCTTTCCACCCAGCCGCGCAAAGGCCCGTCGCCCACCACAGTGAGCCGGGCCAGACGGTCGCGTTCGACCAATGCCGCCAGCGTATCCAGCCACAACGCCGGTTGCTTCTCCACATCGATGCGCCCCACAAACAGCAAACGCAGCGGGTTAGCCGGATACTGCGGCGGGCGCAGCGCAGCGTCTTCGACAAAATTGGGGATAACCTGCCAGTGCGCCCCTTCGGGCTGGCCTAACCATTGCGCCATCGAAGCACGCGCGTGTTTAGACACAAACACCAGCTCCTGCAGCTTGCGGTACAAAGTCTGGCAGGCAAACCGGTGCACCGGATTCATATGCGCGTTGCGATCCAGATCGCCCAGCGGCCCATGCACCCAGCCTATCAGCCGCGTCGGCAGGCCGCGCGTGGCCGCCCAGGCATATACAGCGGCATCAGAAAGGTCGCGGCGATAACCACATCGCTTTGTCGCGCCAATGCGCGCGCCGCGCGCCAGCCCGCCAGCCAGGTCCATGGTTTTTTTTGGGATGCCACACCGTGGACAGATCCACCACCTTGAGATGAGCCGTGCGTTCCGTCCAGCGATTGGTCGCGTCGCCCAGGGTCACCAGCGTGACATTAAAGCCGCGTTCGCGCAGGCCCTCGCCCACCACGGCGGCGCAACGTTCAACACCGCCCAGACCCAGGCCGCGTAAAAAAGATCGTGATATTCATGTCGGTCCACCGGGGCGGCGCAGATAGCCGTCCAAGGCATGTTTAAGCCATTGCTTCATAAAAAAAACTGCGGCGGCTGGCGGCAAATGGCAGCGTGCGGCGCAAGCGTTTAACCACCTTCAGCGTAACGCGCGCCGGGCGCGTACGTTGCCAGGCTTCGATCCAGGCTTCGGCCAGCACACCCGCGCCTGCCGGGTACATCGCGGCCAGGCCCAGCAACATCCATGCATAGGTGGTGAATTCGTCGGCCGACAAGGGCGTGCCTGGCTCGGCATAACGGGCGAATTCACTCACTTCGATATTCGGCGGCAACAAGCCAGCGGCATAGGCGCTACGGATGCGCTGCGCGGTGTGGCGTAATTCGTCGCGTTTGGTCTGGGTAATCTGCCGGCGTGGCAGCGATAACGCAGCAAGGGGCGCGGCACATTAATAAAACGCGCACCGCGCATGGCCAGTGCGCACCACAGGGCGTAGTCCTCGGCATGCACGGCCGTGGCGTCATACGGGGTTTCGCGCAGCAGGCTGGCGCGCACCATCACACTGGGATGCGCCAAGGGCACATTGAACAACAATTGTAGTTTGATCGAGGCGTCATCGACCGGCGTTTGCCACAGGCCGGAGCGCTCGCCAAAAAAAGCTGACCCAGGTGCCGCAGACATCGGCTTCTTGCTGCGACAAGGCCAGCAGTTGCGCCGCCAGGCGTTCAGGCTCGGCCAGATCGTCGGCATCCATGCGCGCAATCCAGGGCGCCGGGCCAAGGCGATCGCTTCGTTCAAGGTGGCAATCAGGCCGCGATTGGGCCGCGAGATCACGGTAAACCGCGGATCATGGTTGGCGTGCGCCCACAAGATGGCCGCAGTGGCATCGCTGGAGCCGTCATCGATGGCGATGCATTGCCACTCGCGCAGCGTTTGCGCGCTCAGACTGTCCAGCGTCTCTTGCAAAAAAAGCCGCGCTGTTATAGCACGGCAGAATGATGGCGACCGCGGGCGAGGTCATTGCAGACGGGCCTCAGCCAGCACCACCCGGGCTCGCCACCAGAAGGCCACCACGATAAAGGTCTCTACCGCCAGCACCACTTGTGCCGCACGGATAGCGCCGGCGCCGGGCAGCAACAGCATCAGCGCCACCACGTTGGCGACGCCAGCCAGCATCAGCACACGGCTGAAATAACGATCATGGCCAAAAGGCAGGAGCGATTGCATGCCGAATAAATAGCTGAGTGCGCCCAGCAACACAATCGGGGACATCCATTGCATCACCGGCGCCGCGGCCGCCAGGTCGTGGCCGGTGAGCAAAGGCATCAGCACGGTGAGCCGATCAGCAAAACCAACGTCAACACCAGCCCGGCGCCGCCCTGGATAAACATGGCTTTGCGTATCAGCGCAACGGCTGCCGGTTTGTTCTGCTGTGCCAGTTGCGAGATGCGCGGATAGGTCGCCTGCACCAGCAAGCTGATCAGGCCCTGAATGTTGTAGAGCAATTTATTGGCAGCGGCAAAATAGCCGACTTCGTGCACGCCGCAATACATGCCCACCAATGTGGTGGTGGCGGCGGTGTACAGCACATTGGACAAGGCCGACAAAAAAGAACGGCCAGCTCATGCGCAGCGACGCCATTATTTCGTTTTGTGTCGGCTTGATCCACGCCGGACGCGCCAGCTTCCACTGCGTGGCCCACCAGAATGCACCCGCAAGAATCAGCGGCAGAGCCTGCAGGATGACGGCGATGCCGACATCGTCGGGGCCGCGTACCAGCCAGAACAGAAAGCCCAGCATCGAGCGCGCCCCACCACCCCAAAAAAACTCGAGGCCAGCCGCAGTTCTTCCATGCCCTGAAAATAGAACAGCGGAAACACCACCGACGCCACGATATTGAGCATGGAGAAAGCAAACACCGGCGCCAGCGCGCGCCACTGGGGCACCACCGCGATAGCCAGTACCAGCAACACCATCGAAACCAGCGCCAGCATGGATTTGGCGATCATGGTGCGCCAGAAAATCCGCGACACTTCGGCGTCGTTACCACGCGCAACGGCCACCTCGCGGGTGGCCGATAAATCAAAACCAAAATCGGTGAGCAACAAGCCGTACTGGATAACTGAGGCCGCGTAATTCATCGCGCCAAAGCCATGCGCTTGCAGCGTGTGCGTCAGAAAGGGATAAGTCGCAAAAGACATCAGGTACTGCATGCCTTTTACGGCATACAGGGCCAGGATGTTGCTGGCCATACGGCGATCGATCATAAGGTGCGCGGCGTCATCTGCTAAAAAAAACAACCCGTGCGACAGGCACGGGTTGGCTGTAAACAGGTTGGATTGTATGGAATGATTTTTTTCCGTCGTGTAACGGAAGGCACATCGCTATACGCGCCGCCAGCAATCGGACGGTTCCGGCTTAAGCAAAACCGTTGGGATTGCTGCTTTGCCAGCGCCACGAATCCACGCACATATCATCCAGCGTCTTTTCGGCGCTCCAGCCAGTTGTTCGCGCGCCAGCGCCGGATCGGCGTAGCAGGCGGCGATATCGCCGGGGCGGCGATCCACCAGTGATACGGCACCGGCTTGCCACTGGCGCGTTCAAACGCCTTGACCATATCCAGCACCGAATAACCAACACCAGTGCCCAGGTTAACCGTGACGGTGCCGGGGCCCTGCGCCAGTTTCTGCAGCGCCTTGACGTGCCCGCGCGCCAGATCCACCACGTGGATGTAGTCGCGCACGCCGGTGCCATCCGCTGTCGGATAATCGCTGCCAAAAATCGACAGCTTTTCGCGCTTGCCCACCGCCACTTGCGCCACGTATGGCATCAGGTTGTTGGGGATGCCTTTGGGGTCTTCACCGATCAGACCGGATTCGTGTGCACCCACCGGGTTGAAGTAACGCAGCAGCGCAATGCTCCAGGCCGGATCGGCACGGAACAGGTCGCGCAGCATGTCTTCGATCATCAGCTTGGAACGGCCGTAGGGGTTGGTGGCGGACAGCGGAAAGTGTTCCATGATCGGCACGGCGTGCGGGTCGCCGTACACCGTGGCCGACGACGAGAACACAATCTGTTTGACGTTGGCGGCGGTCATGGACTCCAGCAAGCGCACGGTGCCGACAAAGTTGTTGTCGTAATAGTCGAGCGGTTTTTTTTCTACCGACTCGCCCACCGCCTTCAGGCCAGCGAAATGGATCACCGCGCCAAAAGGCCATTTGGCGAAGGTTTCGTCCAGCGCCTGGCGATCACGGATGTCGGCCTTGACCCATGGCACCGGCTGACCGGTGATGGTTTCAAGACGTTGCAGCACCGCCTGATTGGCGTTGCTGAAGTTGTCCAGAATGATCGGGGTAAAACCCGCTTTGAGCAGTTCGATATACGTGTGGGAGCCGATGTAACCGGCGCCGCCAGTGAGCAGTACATGCATGGTGCGGTTTCCAGACGAGAGACGGATCAGGCATTCTAACCGTCGATGTTTACGAATGGCGATAGGCTGGTGTCATAAAAAAAACCGAACCAGCCTCCGTCATCTGAGGCATAAACCAGATAAAACCGGCACAAGCCAGGCGCCCACGCTGCGCCCCGCTTGCACTTAGCGCCGCTCTTGTCGCCACAGCAAAATGCAGGCGATCAGCATAAAGAACAGCGTGGGAATCGATACCACCAAAGGCGGCGGCCACGCATGCAGGTCGCCCAGATAAACCACGATACGGTTCAAGAAGTTAAACGCCAGGCCAGCCACGATACCGGCGAACAAACGCGCACCGACGCCGCCACTGCGACGCTGTGTTTGCGCAAACGGCAGTGCAATCACAATCATCGACAAACAGGCTAGCGGTAGAACAGCTTGCCCCACAGCGCCAGTTCGTAGCGCGAGGTTTTTTTGATTATTGCGGCGCAGGTGGTCGATATAGCTGTGCAAAGCACGGCCCGACATTTGCGATGGCTCAACCAGCAATACCGCCAGCATTTCTGGCGTGATCGAGGTATCCCATTGCCCGGTCGGTTGGTGGATCAGTTTGACGCCCGCGTCGTTGGGTTCGAACTCGGTACGCGTGGCTTTATCCAGTCGCCATACGCCATTACCCAGATACTTGCCCTGCTCGCCTTCCTGAATATGCGCCAGCTGCATCTTGTCGCTGAATTCATAAATGCGGATACCGAGGATGGTCAGGTCGGGCAGCATTTCGGCGATGTTGACGATCTGGTGACCATCTTTTACCCACACGCCCGAGCGGAACTCACCCACCAGCATGGCTTTGGTGGCGGACAAACGCTGCTGGTTGGCCGCTTGCTTGGCCACCGGCGCAACGTATTCGCCCAGCAACACCGTCACCACGCCGTACAGCACGCCGATCATGACCAGCCAGCCGAGCAAGCGTTTGACCGATACCCCGGCGGCACGCATCACCGTCAGCTCGGCATTACCGGCCAGGTTGGACAGCGCAAAAATCCCGCCGATCAATACCGCAATCGGCATCAGCGTGTAGGCGTTAGACGGCGTTTGCAGAAACACGTAGATCAGCGCATCGGACAGCCGATAGCCGCCCTTGCCCAGATCGGATAACTCGCCGATCAAATCAAAAAAAGTTATACAGGCCGAGCAAGCCCACCAACGTATAGACGATATAAACCGTGAGCTCACGGAACAGATAGCGCGCCAGAATGTTCATGACATGCTCCGGCTGCGGCTACGCCAGACGTAAAGATAGATGACGATGCCCGCAACCAGAATATGCAGCGGCCACATATTGATCCAGATGCTGACGCGGCCATCGGCAATCCAGGCCTGCGAAATATTGACCATGCTGTAGTACAGAAAGTACAGGAATACGGCCACGATCAGATTGAGCGCTCGCCCGCCGCGCGGGTTAAAGAAGGCCAGCGGCACCGCACCCAGCGTCAAAATCATGGCCGAAATCGGCAGCGCCAGACGCCACGCCATTTCGGCGGCTTTTTTTTCCGGCACTTTGCTGCCGAGCAACTGCAGCGTCGGCGTGGCCTGGGTGGACGGGCTGGAGGTGGGGCGGTCGCTGGCTTCCACGCGCAACTGGGCGTGGTTAAACGCCACCGCGTCATAGCTGCTTTGCCCGGCTCGCTTGATAGGAATGGCCTTTACCCAGCCATAACCAGCGCTCACCCATCGGATCGATAAACATGCCGCCCTTGTCGGCGACAATCACGGTCAGGCGTTTGTCTTTACGCATCTGCACAAACACGTTGTTGCCCTGGCCAGTGTCACCCGTAAAGTTCTCAATAAAGTACACGCGGTCGGCCTGCGGGGACTCGCGGAACACACCGGGCGCCACCTGGGTCACTTCCTGGCGCGACAAGGTTTTTTTTCGCGGAATTCATTGCCCTTTTGCAGCGCCCACGGCGACACCACCAGTGCAAGGATGGCAATCAGGATGACCACGGGGATGGAGAACTCCAGCACCGGGCGGATAAAGGATTTGATGCTCTGCCCGCTGGCAAACCAGATCACCATTTCGTTGTCGCGCCACAGGCGCGTCATGGTGGCCAGCACCGAGATAAACAGCATCAGCGACATCAGGATGGGCAGGTAGCGCACAGCGGCAAAGCCATCAGTGCCCAGACTGCGGACGAGGCCAACGCGCCGACGGCTGCCTGGCCGAGCAGGCGGACCACCTGGGTGGTCATGACCAGCAGCAGCAACACGGCAAAGACCGCCAGGGCAACCCACGTCATTTCCTGAATCAGGGTCTTGCGGAAAAGCATGCGTTTTGACTTATATGGGGGGAAAAGAAATAATCAACCGTTTATCGCACTTATGCGAAACCGCCGCCGCGCCGAACCCCGGCCAAATGCGACGAAGAGCCGGTCTTGATTGCAAAAAAACCACTCACAGCTTGTAGCTGGACTGTCTGCTGCTTGAGTGCCGTTATAGCAACAGTTCATTGCAGGTCTTGCCCCACAAGGCTAAAAAAACCACACATTCAGGTTGCGCATACAGCAGCAACGGAGGTCTTGCGCCATGGAATTTAACATAAATCTCACCCTGCCCGAAAATGACGCCGCTGACAGCCTGGTGCTGCCGGTGGCCGGTAAAAAAAAGCTGTCCGGGTCCCTCTCAAAAAAAATAGATGCAGCCACTGGCGGCAGCCTGACGGCGTTGCTGGCAAGTGGTGAACTGGCTGACAAAACCGGCTCTACGCTGGTGAGCCACGTGACGGTTAACGGCAAGCTGCGCCGCGCCATTCTGGTACAGCTGGGCGAGACCACCGACCTTGTGGCATTGCGTACTGCCGCCGCCGCAGCAGCGCGCGCAGCCATCGCCGGTAAAGGCGTCAGCGTCGGTGTACATCTGTTGGGCGCGCTCAGCAAAGAATTCGATCTGCAACAAGCCGCGGCCGCGATCGCGCACGCGTTTTTTTGTACGAAGGCTATCGCTTTGACCAGTTCAAATCGAAGGCCGACGCGCCGGCGACGTTAAACAACGTGACGCTGGCCATCAGCAAAAAAAGACCAGTCCGCCGCCGCTGAAGCAGGCGTGGCCTATGGCGTGGCCCTGGGCCACGGGGTGAACTTCACCCGCGATCTGGGCAATACCCCACCCAATGTCTGCACCCCGACCTATCTGGCGGAGCAAGCCATTGCACTGGGCCAGAGCGGCAAAAAAATCTTGAAGTGGAAATCCTGGACGAGCCGCAGATTGCCGCGCTGGGCATGAACTCCTTCCTGGCGGTTGCCAAAGGCTCGGTCGAGCCGCCCAAGCTGATCACCATGAACTACAAGGGTGGCCAGGGCAAGCCGGTGGTGCTGGTGGGGAAAGGTATTACCTTCGATACCGGCGGCATTTCGCTCAAGCCGGGCGAAGGCATGGACGAAATGAAATACGACATGCTGGGCGCCGGTGCGGTGCTGGGCGTGATGAAGGCCGTGGTTGAGCTGCAACTGCCCATCAACGTGGTGGGCGTCATCGCCACCTGCGAAAACATGCCGGCTGGCAATGCGCTCAAGCCCGGCGACATTGTGACCAGCATGTCGGGCCAGACCATCGAAGTGTTGAATACCGATGCTGAAGGCCGTCTGATTCTGTGCGACGCGCTGACCTTTGCCGGCAAGTTTGATCCCGAAACCGTGATCGATCTGGCCACATTGACCGGTGCGTGCGTGATTGCGCTGGGCCATATCGCCAGTGGTCTGTACGCCAACGATGAAGCACTGGCCGCGCAATTGCTGGCCGCTGCCGATGCCAGCGGCGACAAGACCTGGCGCATGCCACTGTGGGACGACTACCAGGACCTGCTGAAATCCAATTTTGCCGATATGGCCAATATTGGCGGCCGTCCGGGTGGCTCGATCACCGCCGCGTGTTTCCTCGCGCGTTACACCAAGGCGTACCGTTGGGCGCACTTCGACATCGCCGGTACCGCGTGGAAATCGGGCGCGGCCAAGGGTGCAACGGGCCGTCCGGTGTCTTTGCTGCTGGATTTCCTCAGCCAGCGCGCAGCCCAGGCGCCGGTGGTGAGCAAGGCGCCAGCCAAGTCGTCCAAAAAAAAGAAGTAAATCGAAACCGCCATGGCTGAAGTCACGTTCTATTTTAATGTGCGCCACCGCGAGCAGGCTCTGGCCCAGCTCGCGGGCAAGGCCATGGCGCAACGATTACGCATCAATGTGCTGGCGGCAGACGCTGCCAGCGCATTGCGGCTCGATCGGGTGCTGTGGGATACCCCGCAGATCGGCTTTTTTTTGCCGCATTGCCGCGCCGACGAAGACATCGCCGACGCCACCCCGATCGTGGTCGACTTCCGGGCCGAGCAGTTAGCAAGCCGCGACGTCCTGTTCAATTTTTTCGGGCAATGTGCCGCCCGCCTCTGCGCAACAGCACAGCCGCATTATCGAAATCGTGTCGCAAGACGAAGGCGAACGCCTGGCCGCCCGTGAGCTATGGCGTGCCTGGCAAGCCAGCGGCATCACGCCGGTGGCGGTGGATATGCTCAAACTGGCGCCGTCCCCGGAACGTATGCAGAGCGAAGCCCCATGAGCGATCACGACGAAAGCGTCAGCCCCCTGTTTAACAAGATGGATGCGCTGATGGCGCGCCATCGCGGTGGCGGCTCCCGGGCCGACGATGACGCCGTGCCCGTACTGACCGAAGTGGCCGAAGACCAGACGCTGGATCTGGACGTGCTGGATATCCCGGTTTTGACGGTAGAAGCCGCGCCTGAGCCGTCGACGCTGATGTTTGATCCGCGTGAGTTTTTTTGACGCAGCAAGCGCCCGCGCCCGTGCCGGAAGCGCTGACCGCAACCGAACCGACACCGCCGCAACCCGAATTTCTTGATTTACCGCTGCTGGATCTGGATTCTCTACTCCAGGTCCCGACGCCGTTTGGCGTAGCCGCGCACGAGGCGGCGCGC
>BBFD01000138.1 GCA_001313065.1 Silvimonas sp. JCM 19000 | reverse complement strand
CGTTTTCGGCCAGTTGCGACAACTCGCGGCTGTTGCGCGCTTCCAGCCCCAGCACGCGCAAGGTGCGCACGCCGGTCAGCGTTTCCTGGACGTGATCATTGAGCTTGCTGAAGCGGGCCAGCGAATCATCCAGGCATAGTGGATGCGGTCAGAGATTTTCCAGAACGCCAAGGCCATCAACGGAAACGGCAGCAAGGCGGCCAGTGCCAGGCGCCAGTCTATGCCCAGCGTCATCATGCTGAGCACCAGGATCAAGGTCAGGCTGCCATCAAAGCCAGCCAGCATGGCTTCACCGGCGGCCATTTCGATGGCGTCGATGTCATTGGTGGCGCGCGCCATCAGATCGCCGGTGCGCTGGTTGTGATAGAAGCCAGGGCCTTGCGTGGTGAGCTTGTCGTAGAGTTCGGTGCGCAACTGCACGCCCAGCTGATAGGCCGCGGCAAACAGCTTGAGGCGCCAGCCCGCGCGCAAAAAAATAGATGACCAGCCCCATAACCAGGAGTTGGCCTAGTTGTAACAACAGGGCGTTGCCCGACAAACTATGCGTGACAAGGCCATCGATGATGTGACCGATCTTGCGTGGTACCCATACCGACAAGACGGCCACAGCAAACAACATCAGCTGAGGCGATATAAGCGCGCCAGTGCTGGCGGATAAACCGCGCCAGCAGTCCGTATAAACTCATTGATTCTTCTACCTTTTGGACGCAGGCGGGGCGGGATGACCGCCAGGGCGTGCGTCCGGAATTCGCGTCGATGTGGCCGGGCTGGATAATCCGGACACGAGTTGCGGTAGAGCCGCGCGTGTGCAAGGCCACACGTGGAATGCCAGGCAGGCCAGGCTACGGAGAGGCCGTATTGCAGCGCTATGCGGCAACGCATAATGTGCGCGTCTGGATTAAATGATCCGTAGCTTGTGTGTCAGACGTGCAGGCGGAGCCGCTGCCCAAGCGCAGCGTGGCTTACCTGCGGTATTGCGCGAGCGCCAGGTGGAAAGGCCCGCGACACACGAGTTGGCTAGTATAGATATCAGAGCTGGAATGCGAAACCGCACCGGCCACAGAACGAATATTCCGCAACACTGGAGTTGCACAGTATGAGTAAGCAAGGTATCCGGTTCTACAACCGGCCCGCCGGGGGCTGGGGCGCGCTCAAAAGCACGCTCAGCACCATTTATGAGCAAGGCATCGTCGGCCGTGGGGTGGCAACCTTGTTGCGCCAGAACCAGCCCGACGGCTTTGATTGCCCCGGCTGTGCCTGGCCAGACAAAAAACCATCACTCGACCTTTGAGTTCTGTGAGAACGGTGCCAAAGCCGTGGCCGCTGAAGCCACCGAGCGCCGGGTCATGCGCGATTTCTTTGCGCAGCACAGCGTGACGGATTTGCTGACGCATGACGACTACTGGCTGGAGGCACAAGGCCGCCTGACCGAGCCGATGCGCTACGACGCCGCCACCGACCACTATGTGCCGGTGCAATGGGACGACGCGTTTGCGCTGATCGCCCGACATCTGAACGCGCTCGACCATCCCGATCAGGCGCTGTTCTATACCTCGGGCCGCACCAGCAACGAAGCCGCCTTTCTGTATCAATTGTTTATCCGCGAGTTTGGCACCAACAATCTGCCGGACTGCTCGAACATGTGCCACGAGCCTCGGGCACGGCCATGAAAGAAGCCATCGGCATCGGCAAAGGTACCGTGCTGCTGGACGATTTTGACGCCGCGGATGCCATCTTTATTTTTGGGCAGAACCCGGGCACCAACCATCCGCGCATGCTGGGCGCGCTGCGCGAAGCCGCCAAACGCGGTGCGCAGATTGTGGTGTTCAACCCGCTGCACGAGCGCGGCCTGCAACGTTTTGCTGATCCGCAAAGCCCGCGCGATATGTTGTCGAGCCAGGGCACAGCACTGGCCACGCGCTATTACCAGCTCAAGATCGGCGGCGATCTGGCCGCGGCCAAAGGCATTGCCAAAGCCGCGTTTGAACTGGGCGCGGTGGATTACGACTTTATCGCCGAACACACGATCGGCTTTGATGATTTCCTGGCCGATCTGCAAGCCGAAAGCTGGGACACGCTGGCGGAAGAATCGGGCCTGAGCGAAGCGCAATTGCGCGAAGCCGGCGCCATCTACGCCGCCAGCGCCGCCACCATCTGCACCTGGGGCATGGGTGTCACCCAGCACAAGCATTCGGTGGCCACCATCCAGACCATCCTTAATCTGCTGTTGATGCACGGTAATATCGGCAAGCCCGGCGCGGGTGCGTGCCCGGTACGCGGCCATTCCAATGTGCAGGGCGACCGCACCATGGGCATCTACGAAAAGCCGGCGCAAGGCTTTCTGGACAAGCTGGGCCGTGCCTTCAACTTTGTGCCGCCGGCCAAACATGGCCACGATGTGATCGGCGCGATCGAAGCCATGCTCAAAGGCGACGGCAAAGTGTTTATCGGCATGGGCGGCAACTTTGCCCAGCCACGCCCGACACCGTCAATACGCACGCCGCGTTGCAACGCTGCACGCTGACGGCACATGTGACCACCAAGCTCAATCGTTCGCATTTGATCCACGCTTTGATGCGCTGATTCTGCCGTGTCTGGGCCGGACCGAAGTCGATCAGCAAGCCGCCGGGCCGCAAGGCGTGACGGTGGAAGATTCGATGAGCATGGTGCATATCTCGTCCGGCATGAACAAACCGGCCTCGCCGCATTTGCTGTCCGAGCCCGCCATCATCGCGCGCATGGCCGCTGCCACGCTGCCGCAAAGCCAGATTGCGTGGCTGTGGATGGTTGAGGACTACGACCGCATCCGCGACAAGATTGCCGAAGTCATCGACGGCTTTGAAGACTTTAATGCCCGCGTGCACGTGCCTGGCGGTTTCTACCTGGGCAATAGTGCGCGTGAGCGCGCCTGGGTAACGCCGGAAGGCAAAGCGCGCTTTATGACGCATGCGGTGCCGACTGATCTGCCGATCAAGGCCATCCGCCAACAGCACGCCGACAAGCTGGTGTTCAACCTGATGACGGTACGCAGTCATGACCAGTACAACACCACCATCTACGGCCTGGATGACCGTTATCGCGGCGTGTTTGGCCATCGGCGCGTGGTGTTTATCAACAAGAACGATCTGGCGCGACTGGGCCTGGTGGCCGGGCAGTGGGTGGATATGACCTCGCTGTGGCAAGACGGCGAACGTGTGGCACGTGAGTTTTTTGCTGGTGGAATACGACATCCCGGAAGGCTGCCTGGCCAGCTATTACCCGGAAACCAATGCGCTGGTGCCGCTAAGCAGCATGGCCGATCGCGCGCGTACGCCCGCTTCCAAATCAGTGCCGGTGGTGCTGACGCGCAGCGCGCATGAAGCGCAGGTGGCGGCGTAACGGTGGACGAAGATCTGCTGGTCAATCTGGTGGGCACGATCGCCGAGAAAAAAAATGGCGTGTCGGACCACCAGATCGCCAAACGGCTTGGACTGAGCATGAGCCAGCTCAATCGTGCCTTGCTGGTGCTGGCCTCGCCCGAAGCCGAGGGCGGGCTGGCGCTGGTGGAAGCACGCCAGCACGACAAGCGCCGCACTTTGTGGCTGACCGACAAAGGCCACGCGCTGGTGCAGGGCTGTTGTCATGACCGAGCGCGTGCTCCCGCATGCCGCTGAGGCCAGCGGCAGCCAGGCCGTCAACGCAATCCGCATCGAGCGCGGCCAGGCCCAGACGCTGACGGAGATCGTGGCGGAAGAAACCGCCATCGCGCTGGTGTTCAACGGCATTTCGCACGCGGTGATGATGGCTAGCCCGCTTGATCTGGAAGACTTTGCGCTGGGCTTTGCCTTGTCCGAAGCCATTATTGCCAAGCCGTCTGAACTGATCGATCTGGAAGTCGTGCCCGGCTGCGACGGCATCGCGGTTGAAATCACGCTGGTCGAAGCAAAATTCCAGGCCCTGAAAGCCGTGCGCCGCTCCATGGCCGGGCGCACGGGTTGTGGCTTGTGCGGCTATGAATCGCTGGATGCCGCCATCCGCCCCATCAGTACAGTGAGCAGCCACAGCAACTGGATGCCGCCGACATCAGCGCGGCCATGGCGCTGTTGCAGCAAGCGCAGCCTTTGAATGCCGCGACCGGCGCCACCCATGTGGCGATGTGGTGGCGGCCGGGGCAAGTGATTGCGCGCGAAGATGTGGGACGACATAACGCGCTGGACAAGCTGATCGGCGCCACGGCCAGACAAACAGATCGCAGCGGCATCATCGTGATGAGCTCGCGGGCTTCGTATGAGATTGTGCACAAGGCGGCAGCGGCGGGGTTCAGCGTGGTGGCCGCCGTGTCTGCCCCCACCGCGCTCGCGATCCGCATGGCCGAACAAGCAGGCATCACACTAATCGGCTTCGCCCGGGGCGAACGCATGACTGTCTACAGTCACCCACAACGCATCCGCCAGGCCGGGCGCTGAGCCCAAGGGGCCTCGGCCGCTCAGGCGCTAGTGCGGATGGTGGTCTGCGTATAGCTGAACGAGGTGGTGCTGTAGAGCGTGGTGGCGCTGCTGGCCGCGTCCGTGGTCTGATTGGCCGTGCTGCTATCACTACCATCGCTGCTATCGCTATTCGGCATCACCACCTGCACATCGCCCGACGGAATGCCATTGGCACTCCAGCTATCCAGCGTAGCCATGATGCGTCGTGCGTCTGGTTGCTGATATCGGGCAGCTTGCCGCCAAAATATTGCGCCGCCTGATCAAAGCCGCTCTGGATTGCGTCTTTGATCTGGTCCAGTTTGGACGGGTCAGCCGCAATGGCTGCCTTGGCAAAACTGAGTATCCGCGTGGCCGTATTCTTGACGCCGAATTCGCCGTCTTCCGACACCGCCTGTTTGGCCGCTGCAATGGTCTGCGGATCGGCGCTGATATGTTGCTCGCCACTGACCACTTTGCTGGCGGTCAAGCCCTGCTGTTGCAGGATGTTGCTCAGCATCTGGGTAAATTGCGCCACCTTGTCGTTGGAGTCGGCCAGCATGCTGGCCAGGTCGACGCCCTGGGTGGTGCCATCGCTAGCGGTGGCGCTGGTGGATGCGTTGCTGCTGGCGCTGGCCGTGGGGTTGGAATACGTCAGCGCACTGGCGTCGACGCCCCCACCCAGCGTTACTTTGTCTGGCGACGTGGCACTGCTCGCCGTATCGGTGTTACTGGTCTTGCTGCTGGCAGCGTCGGCCAACTGATTGAGTTTGCTGGCGTAGGTGGCGGACTGCAGATTGATACCGGATAAATTGAGCGCCATGGCGGTCTCCTGGCCTGTAATGCGTTGCAGCGCTTGCCCGATGGCGGCGTGAGTTCAACGCATTATTGATACATGTAATTACAAATAGGTCGGCTGCGCGGCGCAGAAGTTTAGTGCGGACTGATCAAAGGCAAGAAAATTCTTAATTGCCCGAGCGCGCTGATGCCTTGAGCTGCATGCGTTTGACCGCCAGTTGCAACGGCACGCCGTCATCGGGCCGATCGCGGGTAATGACAAAGCCTGAACGCCGATACAAAGCCAAGGCGCGCACATTGCTGGCCAGCACATCCAGGATAACGGCTTGATCACGACGGGCGGGAATCAGCCGGTCTTGCTGCAATTGCGCCAGCAAGGCCGAAAACAAACCCAGCCCCCGCACTTCCGGATGCGTGGCGCAATGCGCCAACAAGGTTTGATGCCGGGTGGGCGCCGGCATTGCATGTTGCATGGCCAGGGCGCGCAGCAGGATGCCGCCGGTATGACGCCAGCCAAAATGCCGCAGCAATTGCAGCAGCAGCGGAAACGCATCAAAGCGGCCCTTGCGCCCGTCGTACACGCCGATCACCGAAACCGGTACATCGCCCATCACGCCACGTGGTGATGCCGCCAGGAAAAAAAATGCCCAAACCGCGACGCCAATGCCGCTTGCAGAAACGCTTCGCACTGCGGCTGCTTTACCCCCAACAGAAACTGGAATTCTTCCCACGCCGAGGCATAAACCAGCGGCGCCAGCCAGCGCGCGTCTTCCGCCCGCGCGCGGCGAAACAGCAACAGGCCAGGATCAGACAGGGACCGCATCAGCGAAGGAGGAGGCACATAGACGGTGGCTCAGGCGATGACGGCAGCAAGATAATCGTCCAGGCTCAAGGTCTGCACGCTCACTCGTAGCGGCGCGGAGGCGCTGACGGCCCAATGCAGGTCGCCGTGTTCGCCAAAGGCCATGGTGGTGCCGGTGGGGATGGTATCGGGCGGGCCATACACATGCTCGCGATGGCCGCCTTTGAAAGCGGCTTCGCGCAGCGTCCACAAGGTATAAAAGCGATGCTGCATGGTAAAGCCATCGGAGGCCGCCAGCAGCCAGCCCAGGTCGCCCGCCGAATAAGCCTGTTTGCCCAGCGCGGCCCAGTTACGCGGACGCGGCATTTCGATATCGACCCCACAGGCTTGCTCCGCCACCAGCGCGCGACCCAGTCGCCACTGTGCGACAAACTGGTAAAGAGTTGCGGTGCTGAAGCAAACACCGGCGCGTCATCGGTTTTTTCAACCAGATCGTCCAACGCCACCGCCCGCCCCAGCGTCTTGCTGGCTGCCGTCAGCAAGGCCAGTCGGCCCAGGCAAACTGCCGCCGCCGTTGCGGATGCGTCAACGTCGCCAGCCGCGCACGCGTGCTGTCCGACCACGCCAGATCAAGCGTGAGCGGTTGCGACGGGGTGGGCATCAGATAAAGCGTAAGCGCGTGCATGGCCGACAGTTTAGCGCCCCGCAGGCCGCTGCCCAAGCGTTGTGATGCCAGGCTTGATCTGGCTGGATGGAATGGCACTGCCAGTGTATGTATCCGGCGCAGGCGGCACTTGCTTGCCTGCGGCAAATGTTCTGACAGCCCTCGTCCGCACATCCCTCGCACCTGCCAGCCAAGCGCGCTTTTGTTACGGCCAGTGTCCTACCCGGTAACGCGGTCAGCACCGATCACCTGATGCCGAGCGGGTGCGTAGCATGGTTTGCACGTCGCAGCGCAACCCGGATTCAAGCATGCGGGCAGGCGTTGAGTGTTAACAGAACCCTCACAGAGGAGCCGAAATCATGGCTATCAACCAATACGGCAGTTCATCCGATCTGAATCGTGGTTATACCGGTGGCAGTCTGGAGAGCGGCACGCGCGATGCAAATATCGTGGGCTCGCCCGAATCGTTTGTGAATGACGGCCCTGGGCCGGATCTGATGCTGGCCAGCTCGCTGGAAGGCGATGACGTGTACAACCCGGCCGGTGAAAAAAACTGGGCGATATCAAGGGCATCATGCTCGACGTCAAACAAGGTCGTATCGCTTATGCAGTGCTGTCCTTCGGCGGTTTCCTCGGCATCGGTGACAAGCTGTTTGCCGTGCCGTGGCAAGCGCTGACGCTGGATGTGGATAACAAACAGTTTCTGCTGAACCAGGACAAAGAATCGCTGAAGAACGCCCCCGGCTTTGACAAGGACCATTGGCCGAGCATGGCCGATAGCACCTGGGCCAACGAAATCAATACGTTCTATCGTAGTGAGCCGTACTGGCACTAAGCCTGGGTTTGCGCCGCCGCAGCGCGCCGCTTTGCCGGCGGCACTGCAACGGTCGAACTTTGTAGTCGCACCAACAACGGCGCCTGGAGCGCCGTTGTTGTGTCCGCTCGCGCTTATATATAAAGACGGAGGTCGCAATGACAGACGTTATCAAACTGGCAGAATCCAAAGTACAGGTCGCCGATCATATCTATGACTTTGCCACCGGCCTGGCCGCGCAGAGTTTTGTGACGTGCATGCAAAGTCACGACCTGGCGTACTGCCTGGCCGAGCATCCACCGGTGGATGATTTTCCCGTGCGCCAGGATCTGGATGTGCTGGCCGGAGACGGCGCCGGCTGAATGGCGCGCCCGGCAAACCGCCAGTTAACTGCGGCCGCGGGCGATCATGGCTATCATGCGTGCTGACGTAGGGAGCACACGCATGACTGGCAACACCCGGTTGCCGCAAGGGGCCGCTGATGAGAATTCTTCCACACAGCTCGTTTCGCTGGTGGTCACTCGGTATTTTCATGCTGAGCGTTGCACTGCTGGGCGGCAGCTCAGTCAACGCGCTACTGGCGCTGGAACGCCTGGGCGTGCAAAGCCGCATGCAGATGCAGGCCGCCGCCACGCTGGGCGAAGAAGTGCAAAAGCTGCAGGAACGCACGCTGGCCATGGATCGCGGCGCGCGGCAGTTTTTTGATTCTGGATGACTCCACGTTCCGTGATCGTTATATGGATGCCTGGCGCGATGCCCGCACTGCGGTGCAGAACGTGCGCAGCAGCATGGGCAGCGACGCCACCGTGTTTGACGACTGGGTGACCCATGGCGAACGCGCCGGGTCGGTGCTGGCGCAATCGTGGAAAAAAACGTGCACAGCCAGCAGAAGTACCTTTATGCCCAGCTGGAAGGCCTGCATCAGAACAATGATGAAATCCAGGCGCTGGCCAAGCGCTGGCTGGCCACACGTAACGACACCTTCAGCAAGGAACTGGATCAGCAGCGTGAACTGCTGACCTGGCAAATCGGCATAGTGATCGGCGTGACCGTGGCTCTGGCAATCGGCTGGAGCGTTGGCTTTGCCCGGCCATTGCGGCATATCGCCGGGGCCATCAACCGGCTGGGCGAAAACCGCCTTGCCGACGCCGTCGTTATTCAGGGCCCGAGCGATTTGCGCCAGCTGGGCAACCAGCTGGACTGGTTACGCAAACGCTTGCTGGCGGCCGATGCCGAAAAAAACCCGCGTGCTGCATCACGTGTCGCATGAGCTTAAAACGCCATTGGCGGCGCTGCGCGAAGGCGTGGCTTTGCTGGACGAAGGCATCGTCGGCGCGCTGCAACCGCAGCAACGCGAAATCACCGGCATCCTCAAAGAAAACGTGCTGACCTTGCAGGCGCGCATCGAAGACTTGCTGCGCTATCAAACCATTGCGTTCCAGGCGCGTCGGCTGACCCGCGACCGTACTGATGCGCTGGCCGTGGTACAACGCGTGGCGGACGAACAGCGGCTGCAATGGCTGGCCCGCAAGCTGGTGGTCCATGTTGACGGCGAGCCGGTCATCACGGTGCTGGATACCGACAAAGTGGCGATGGCAGTGGGCAATCTGCTCTCCAATGCCATCCGTTTCAGCCCCGAGGACAGCGAGATCCAGCTGCGCGTGCGCCATGCTGATGGCGCCCTGGAAATCGACTGTATCGATAGCGGCCCGGGCGTGCCTGAAGCAGAAGTTGCGCGGATCTTCGAACCTTTCTATCGTGGCAGCAGTCAGCCATCCACCAGCGCGCCGGGGCACGGGATCGGACTGTCGATTGTGCGCGAACTGGTCGAAGCGCACGGTGGCACGGTGCGTTTGCTTAACGCCGGCCCTGGCGCTCATTTCCGGATCCGTATACCTGATGAAACACCCTGATTTTCGACTTTTATTGACGGCCCTGGTCGCGGCCGTGTTGTTGGCGGCATGTGCCGCGCCGCCCAAACCCAAAACAGAACCCAAGCCCCAGCTTGCCCCGGTCGCGCAGCACCGCTGGACCCGATGCGGGCGCTGACGGTGTTCTATGTACAAACGCGTGACCTGTCCGCCAGCGAATTGAACAAACGCGCGCTGGAACTCGCCAATGGCATCCAGACGCCGGATGTGACCTTGCGCCAGGCCATTTTGTTAGGCCACACGCATAATCCGGTCGATACCGCGCGTGCCATCATGCTGACCGAAAGTGTGATCAAAGCCGATAACGCGCTTAAACCCTATGCCCAGTTGCTGAACGCAATGTGGACCGAACGGCGCAAGCTGGAAGACCAGATCGACAAGCAAAGCCAGGCTGGCAAAGATGCGCAAAAAAACGCGCCGACCAGCTCAAGCAGCAACTTGATGCGCTCAAGGCGGTCGAGCGCGATCTGGCGACCAAGCCAGTGCCGGGGGCCAGCAAAGGAGAATGAGTTATGGAAAAACCGCACATCCTGTTTGTCGACGATGACGCCGACATGCTGCGGTTGATGGCCTTACGCTTGCAGGCGGCCGGTTATCGCGTGTCTACCGCCGCCTCGGCCGAAGCCGCGCTGGCGCAAATCGGGCATGAACGGCCCGAGCTGGTGATCAGCGATGTGCGCTTGCCCGGCCAGGATGGCATGGCGCTGTTCGAGCAATTGCGCCAACGCTACGCCGGTTTGCCGGTGATCATGCTGACCGCCCACGGCACCATTCCCGATGCGGTCGAGGCGATGGAACGCGGCGTGTTCTGCTATCTGACCAAACCGTTTGATGCCCGCGTGTTGCTGGACAAGGTGGCACAAGCCCTCAGCGTGGCGGCCCCGGCCCAAGCCGCGCAAACCAGCGAGACCGCCTGGCGCGCCGGCATTATCAGCCGCAGCCAGATCATGGAAGAACTGCTGGGCGAAACCCGGCTGGTCGC
>BBFD01000137.1 GCA_001313065.1 Silvimonas sp. JCM 19000 | reverse complement strand
GGCTGGTGCTGGTTACGCGGTCAGCTTGTCCAGCGCTTCGCGGTATTTGGCGGCGGTGCGCAGTGCTACGTCTTCCGGCAAGGCGGGAGCGGGTGGGGTTTTGTTCCAGCCGGTGGTTTCCAGCCAGTCGCGTACGAACTGCTTGTCGTAGCTGGGCGGGTTCTTGCCGGGCTGGTATTGGTCGGCGGGCCAGAAGCGGCTGGAATCGGGCGTCAGTGCTTCGTCCATCAGGCACAGCGTGCCGTCTTCATCCAGGCCGAACTCAAACTTGGTGTCGGCGATGATAATGCCGCGCGTGGCCGCATATTCCGATGCCGCCTTATATAGCTTGATGGCAGTATCGCGAACCTTGGCCGCCAGTTCTGCGCCGATCAGATCCGCACATTGCTCAAACGAGATGGGCTCGTCATGGTCGCCCACAGCGGCTTTGGTCGACGGCGTAAAGATCGGCTCCGGCAGTTTGTCGGCTTCGACCAGCCTGCGGGCAATTTGATGCCGCTGACGCTGCCGGTGGCTGATAGTCTTTCCAGCCGCCGCCGACGATATAACCGCGCACCACAGCTTCTACCGGCACCGCTTGCAGGCGTTTGACCACCACGGCGCGGCCTTCCACTTGCGGCAGGTCGATCGGGTCGACCACGTCTTCCGGTTGCTCGCCGGTAAAGTGGCTGGGCACCAGGTCGCGCAGCTTTTCAAACCAGAAATTGGAAATCGCGGTCAGGATCTTGCCTTTTTTCGGGAATCGGCTCGGCCAGGATCACGTCGAACGCCGAAAGGCGGTCGGTGGCGATCATCAGCATGCGCTGGCCATCGATTTCATACAGATCGCGCACCTTGCCCGAATAAATCTTTTTTTCAGGCTGGTGAGGTTGGTGGTGGTCAGGCCAGAAGACATGGCGCCGTTCTCCGTGAGGGGGCAAAAAAAAAGAATTATGCCTGAAGCATGCTGCGGTCAGTCTGGCGCGCTTATGGCGCCAGCTCGCCAAAGGTCATCCCGGCATAGGGCCGTTGGCGACAGGCGTTCAGGCGGGTAGTCAGATCGCCGATATGGAGCTCCAGGCGATGCTGATCGGGGTCCAGAAAGTAGTACGACTCGCCTTCGCTGCGATTGTCCTGCCAGGCGGTCGCGCCCGCGCCGCGCAATTGCTCGCATAGCGCACCAAATTGCTCGGGCACACAGCCAAAGGCGTAATGCGTGTAATCGTGCGCGAGATCGCGCTGGCCCAGGCTCAGGCATAACCACAAATCGCCCAGCGCCAGATAGGCGCCGCGATCCCACTGCGCCGCCAGGCGTGCGCCCAGACCGCGCCGATAGAACGCCACCGACCGGTCAAGATCAGTGACGGCCAGCGTCAGATGGTTAAGCCCGGTGGCAGACACGCCGCTCATAGCGTGTCTTTGATGGCTTCGGCTTGTTCGAGCGCGGCGTCGACGCTATCGGCTAGCACATTAAAGTGGCCCATCTTGCGGCCGATGCGCGCTTCCTTCTTGCCGTACAAATGCA
Organism: Silvimonas sp. JCM 19000; assembly: GCA_001313065.1. Next base: position 9,039 of record BBFD01000137.1, on the reverse strand, counting down.
GCTTGGTATTGGGTGCGGTCATCAGGACTTCCCAATGCGGCGCGGCATTGTTTTCGCCCCAGGTATCGCCCAGCAGATTGACCATGACGGTCGGGCGCAGCAGATCGGTTTTACCCGGGTACAGGCCGCACATGGCGCGCACTTGCTGCTCAAACTGGCTGGTTAGCGTGGCGTCGAGCGTGTAGTGGCCCGAGTTATGCGGACGCGGCGCCATTTCGTTGATAACCAGGCGGTCGCCTTCCAGCACAAAGAATTCCACTGCCAGCACGCCGATGTAATCGAGCTTTTCGGCCAGCTGCAGCGCCATGCTGCGCGCCTGGTCCAGCAGTTCTGCGCTGATGCGCGCGGGCACGATAGAGACATCCAGAATGCCGTTCTTGTGCTGGTTTTCTGCAACGGGGAAGCACGTGGCTTCGCCGCGCGGGTACGGGTGACGATGGCCGAAACTTCCGCCACCAAGGGGAGCATTTTCTCCAGCACACAGGCTTGATGCTTCATGTTCGACAGCGCCAGGCGGGCTTCTTCGAGCGTCTGCACGCGCACCTGGCCCTTGCCGTCGTAACCCAGACGCGCCGTTTTAAGAATGCCGGGCAGGTAAGGGCTCAGATCGACATCCAGATCACCCGAATTGCGGATGGCCAGAAACGGTGCGGTATCCAGCCCGCTATTGCGGATAAAGGTCTTTTCGGCGATGCGGTCTTGCGCAATGGCCACGCATTCGCCAGACGGGCTGACCGGAATGCCTTGTTGCGCCAGCCAGCGCATGCTGTCGGCGTTGACGTTTTCAAATTCGGTGGTGATGGCGGCGCAGGTTCTGGCCAGTTCGGCCAGCGCGTGCACATCGGTATACGGTTGCGCCAGATGCACGTCGGCAAAATCCGCCGCGGGCGCGTTGGGATCGGGATCGAGCACGGTCACCTGGTAACCCATGGTCTTGGCGGCTACGGTAAACATGCGGCCAAGTTGCCCGCCCCCCAGAATACCCAGCATGGCGGGTGGCAAAATCGGCTTGTTGACCATCAAAATCAATCCTTTTTATGTCTAGCTTTAACAATCTGCAACTGCGCGTAGCCCCATAAGGCCAGTCCGTAGACGAAACCTGCGGCCAAACCAAAGGGAAACGTGCGTAATAGCTCTGAAATAATACTTCCACTAATACCAGTTAGCGTGCGCACTGCAGACAACAACACGGTCAGGGGCACGCCCCAGCACACCACGCCGTTCCACAGCACACAGCGCCACCACCCGCCGTCAATCACGCGTTGCCAGCGGGTCAGCTCGTCCGGAATCATTCCAGCGGCAGGGCCATATCCAGCACGGTTTGCGTCTGCTTCTGACGGAATGCCGCCAGGGCTTCGGCCAGTGCGGGCTGAGTGTTGGCCAGCATGGCGATGGCAAACAACGCGGCGTTGGCGGCGCCCGCTTCGCCAATCGCAAAGGTGGCTACCGGCACGCCCTTGGGCATCTGCACGATCGACAACAATGAGTCTTCGCCGCGCAGATAGCGCGATGGCACAGGCACGCCGAGCACAGGCAGCGTGGTTTTGGCGGCGATCATGCAGGCAGATGCGCCGCGCCACCGGCACCGGCGATGATGACCTGGATGCCACGCGCGCGCGCGCTTTCGGCGTATTCAAACATCAGATCGGGCGTGCGGTGTGCCGACACCACGCGCGCTTCAAATTCGACCCCGAACGCAGCCAGTTGGTCAGCAGCATGCCGCATGACTTCCCAATCACTGTTGCTGCCCATTACTACGCCCACCTGCGCCATGCCCGAGTCCTTTGCCCAAAACGCTGAATACTAGCTGTAAACGGCGAACGCGGGCCAGTTGCGCCCTGCCGATCAGCCGGAAAACCTACACATAAACAGCATGCCCGCGCGGTATACGGATTGCGCGGGCGCTGTCAATACTTGGATCGTGTTAATGACCAGCGGTAGCCAGTCGCCGAGGATGCAGGTTGCGCGGCACTTTGCCGCGCGGTTTCGTTTCCATCCTCTGTTTACGCGCCGACCTGCCAGGCCGGCGTTTTTTTTTTGGCGGATGGCTACTGCGCGGGCACCTCTTGCGAATCAGCGCTAGCGAACCGCCGCTCCCTCGAAATATTCATGGGCATTCCGCCCAATCCGCTTCCTGCGCTCCGGCGCGATCCCCTTCCACGCCGCTCGGGACAACTGCTGACGAGCACAGTCTGTCGACATCGGCAATGCGCTGCGCTGTTGCATAGGGTGGGTCAAGACCCACCACCCCAAGCCATCGCCACACTCACTGCACCCAAAAAAAATTCGGGCGCATTTCCGTCTGGATAACGCGCCCTGTTTTTTTACTGATGGCTTAATGCAACTTCAATGCCGGTTGCGCGATGCGGCGCAGTTTGTCGCCAAGATACAGCAACATCGCCATCGGCCAGCCATGTACGGCGGCCTGGTGCATGCGGTAGAGCGAGGCGTAGATCAGCTTGGCGCCGCGGCCTTCCACATAATAGTCGCGCTTGGGGCCGACCACGGCGGCGAGACTGCCCACAGCGGTGTGTTTGCCCAGCGATACCATGATGCCTTGCGGCTTGAAGCGGAACGGCTGCACTTCTCGGCCCGCAAAGTAGTTCTCCAGCATATTGGCCAGCCAGCGCGCTTGCTGGTGCGCCACCTGGGCGGTGGCCAGCAGCGGCGGGCCGCCTTCGCCGTCGCGGGCAAAGGCACAGTCGCCGATCGCAAAGATATGCTTGTCGCTCACCGTTTGCAGTACGGAAGTCACTTCAATCTGACCATTGCGGTTAGTCAGCAGCCCCAGTTGCGAGAGCCACGGCGCGGCTTTGACGCCCGCTGCCCAGACCAGAATATCGGCCGGAATCTCGCTACCATCCGCCAGTTCGATGTGCCGGGCGTGGATGGCCGCTACTTTGCTGTTGACCAGTACCGCGATATTGCGGCGTTGCAGCGCTTCGGTGGCGTAATCAGACAGGGCTTGCGGTGCGCCTGCCAGAATACGCGGCGCAGCTTCGACGATGCTGATGCGCAATTGGTCCGGCGACATATGCGAACCGTAATTGTGGATTTCGGTGATCGCGTGGTGGATTTCAGCGGCCAGTTCAACGCCGGTGGCGCCGGCGCCGATAATGCCGATGCGCAATTCGCGGCGCGGTTGGTCGTCGGCGCTGGCCATGAAGGATTGCGACAGAATGGCGCGGCGCAGACGGTCTGCATCATCGCGCGTATTCAGTTGCATACAGTGTTCTTGTACGCCCGGTGTACCGAAATCGTTGGCGACGGCACCAACCGCGAGCACCAAAGTGTCGTAGCCGAGCGTGCGGGCACTACGTAAAACAGTGCAGTCATGGTCGATGACGTCATCAATCTGGATGGTTTTGCTATCGCGATCGAGGGCTTTCATATAGCCGTACTCGAATTCGTAACCATGCTGGTGGGCATGCGCGAAGTAGTTGACTTCGTCTTCACCGGTGTTCAAAGCGCCGGTGGCTACCTCGTGCAAAAGAGGCTTCCAGATATGCGTCGGAGAGCCATCAACCAGCGTTACACGCGCTTTGCCGCTACGTCCTAGCGTATGACCAAGCCGCGTTGCCAGTTCCAGACCGCCCGCGCCCCCCCCCACGATAACGATGCGGTGCGCTGATGCTGTATTCATAGTGATTCCCAGGAATGTGATCTTTTTTTTATAGGCGTAATCCGCCCATCTTGGTTTCAAGAGAGGATGCCCAGGCCCACCCTGCTTTGAAAACAAAATAATTACGTAGGATACAGTCACTTGGCTACAGGTTGCGCGACGTTGTGCGCTTATATATAGACGTTTGCGGCAAACAAGCGATGCGGCTGCCGCGCATCCGGATACCTGGCGGTCATCGACACTTCAGATAAACCTGTGTATCTTCGCAAACCGCAGTTTCGATTCAGTGTGTCCTCGGTTTTCCCCTGACCGCGCCTTGCGTGGTATCTCGTTGGTTTCCGGTACTTTTCCTGGTCGTCTTATGCAGCAGCAAACGGGCTGATGCGCATCTTGCGCCACCCGGTTTATCTCTATCGTTTTTTTTGTTTTTTTGTTTTAAAGGAATGTAGCAATGTCTACTACTACCGGCACCGTCAAGTGGTTCAACGACACCAAGGGCTTCGGCTTTATCACCCCCGACAACGGCGGTGCTGATCTGTTCGCGCACTTCTCCGAAATCACCGGTCAAGGTTTCAAAACGCTGAAAGAACAACAGCGCGTTGAATTTGAAGTCAAGCAAGGCCCCAAGGTCTGCAGGCCAGCGCCATCCGCGCTATCTGATCACACCCGGTCAGCGCCACATCAAAACCGCAGCCATCCGCTGCGGTTTTTTTTGCGCCTGGCGTTGAGTACGACAAGTGCCGATTAAAAGTGTAGTTTCGCGTTATTGGCCGAAAACTACATTTTATATTGCAGAATTACTACGCATTTTGTAGTTGTCTCCGGCCAGCACTACGACATTTGTCACGGTTTAATGCGGGTTGTGGCGATGTTTGTGAGGTTCTTGACCGTTCATTTTGGTAGTTGCCGCTTATCGTTACACGTAAAAAAAACTACGTAGTAAAGGTACGACTGATGTATACTGGCATCACTCAAAGACGAAAACATTCAAGAACTCACTGGAGTATCAAATCATGCAATCAGCATCCCTTTCTTTGGCAAGACTGAACAACAATTTGCCCGTAACGACCGCGTGAATCGCCCCGCTGGCATCGGCCGCGAAGAAGCCGTTGACGGTCTGGTGGTTTATCAAAAGGGCAGCAAGGCTAAAGTTTGCTGGGGTCCGGGCAAGCAAAGCGTTGAATCTGTTTCCGATCTGGTTCTGATCGTCGAATAATTCCCGACTGATCCCGATCATGAAAAAAAGCCTGCACACGTTGCAGGCTTTTTTTGCGTCCGGCGTTTGCGTGGCGCGTGCGCTCAGTCGTCTTTGTCTTCGCGTCCCGGAAACAGCACGTCCACGTAGCCGAATTTCGTCATATCCGTGATCCGCTGCGGATAGAGCACGCCCCACAGATGATCGCATTCATGCTGCACCACGCGGGCATGAAAACCCTCGGCCACGCGATCGATCACATTGCCTTCCGGATCAAAGCCTGATAGCGGATCCGGGTATAACGCGGGACTTCGCCGCGCAGACCGGGCACTGACAAGCAGCCTTCCCAGCCGTCTTCCTGCACCTCGTCCAGCGGTGTAATCACCGGGTTGATCAATATCGTGCGCGGCACCGGCGCGGCGTCTGGGTAGCGGTCGCTGGCGTCAAAACCAAAAATCACCACCTGCAGATTGACGCCGATCTGAGGCGCCGCAATGCCCACGCCGTTATAGGCGTGCATGGTGTCGAACAGATCGCCGATCAGCGCATGCAACTCAGGCGTATTAAACCTGTCTACCGGCTCCGAACGTTCCAGCAAGCTGGGCGTTCCCATTTTGATGACTGTACGTACGGCCATAAGGCGGGCTCCTGTCGATCTTTAGTTCAGTCGATTGAACAATCAGGCGGCTGATAGCGTATGCCACTACAATCACTGCAGTCAGATGGCATAACCGGCGGGCCGCTTAGATCAATCGCTCTCGGGTGAGGTATTGCGGCCCATCTTCCCAAATCAAGCTCTGCTTGTCATGTAAGTGCCTTATGCAAAACACGCCTTCGTCTGAATGGGTCACGCCCGCGCTGCAACTGCTACGCCAGGCCCGCAGTGGCGCGCTGGCCACGCAATCACTGGCCTGGCCGGGCACGCCTTATGCCTCGTGGCTAACCTTCAGCACCGACGAGACCGGCGCGCCGTGGTTCTGCATCAGCGGGCTGGCCGAGCACACGCGTAATCTGCGCGCGCAGCCGCAAGCCAGTTTGCTGATCGTGGAAGATGCCAATACCAGCGCCGCGCCCGCGCGCGTTACGCTGGTCGGCACAGCACAACCGGCTACGCCTTCCCCCCTGTTGCAAGCGCGGTTGATGCGTTATCAGCCAGAAACCCGCCAATACCTGCAACTGGGCGACTTTGCCTGGTGGCGCCTCCAGTTGACGGCCGTGCGTTATATCGCCGGCTTTGGCCGCATGGGCGTGAGCGCCCCCGAGCAATGGCAGGCCGCTGCGCAACTCAGTCTGGACGATGAGGCGCAGTTGCTGCACAGCCTGCCGGATCTGCCCGATGCCGAGTGGGTGGGTCTGGATTTTTTATGGCTGCGATGTCCGCCGCCAGGGGCGGTTGCACCGTTATGAGTTTATCGAAAGGCCGCAAGACCTTGCCGCGCTGGCTGCCGCCGCGCGCAAAGCAGGGGCGGCGTAGTCCCGCAGACCCGGTTCATCCGGGCACTGATACCAACAGCTGTGCTTTCTGGAGTCTCTTATGGCCCAACGTATTCTTTTCGTTGAGGACGACCTGGAACTGGCCGATCTGATCGGCGGTTTTCTGAAGAGTTTTGAATTTGAAGTGGACCATCTGCCGGATGGCCACCATGTGGTCGAACATGTGCGCAACAACCCGCCCACACTGGTGTTGCTGGATGTGATGCTGCCGGGCAAAGACGGCATGACGCTATGCCGCGAGCTGCGTGAGTTCTACACCGGGCCCATCATCATTCTGACTTCGCTCAATAGCGACATGAACCAGATCATGGCACTGGAAATCGGCGCTACCGATTACGTGGTCAAGACCACGCCGCCCGCGGTGTTGATGGCACGGATCAAGCACATCTGCGCCAGTCCAGCGGCACGGTAACGCCCACGGCCAGCGCCGCCAAAGATCAGCGCACCACCACTAACTTTGGCCACCTGGTCATTGATTCGCGCAACCGCACCGCCACTTACCGCAACGAGCCACTGCATTTGTCCACCGGTGACTTTGACTTGCTGTGGGAACTGGCCAGCCATGCCGGCGAGATTCTGTCGCGCGATCATCTGCTCAAGCGCTTGCGCGGGATTGAGTACGACGGACTGGATCGCAGCGTGGATGTCGCCATTTCGCGCCTGCGCAAAAAAAGCTGCAGGATGATCCGAACGAGCCGCGCAAGATCAAGACCATCCGCCACAAGGGTTATCTGTTTGCCACAGATATCTGGTGGCAAGAGTAAAGCGCCACGCCAACCTTGCCGCTGACACCGTCTGATAATCCGGGCGGTGTTTTTTTTGTTGGGCGCGCTATGCGCTACGCTGTCGCCCCAAGGGCTTAATTTTCCGGGTTGCTCATGCGCCAGCTTTTCTTGCGGTTCTATCTGACGGTGGTGGTGTGTTTTCTGGCGTCGGCCTTGATTATTGGCGGCTTGTACAAGCACATGATCGAGCGCATCAACCAGCATTACCTGACCGATATTTTTTTCAGACCACCATCAGCATTGTTGAAGAAGAACTGGGCGATCTGCCGCAATCGATCTGGCATAGCGAAATCAGTCGGCTGCGTGGCAAGTTGCCGGTGCCGGTTGAGATCGAGCAACTGGACGCTTATACGCTCAGCCCCGGCAACCGCACTGCGCTGGCCGATGGCGACATCATTCTGGTCGAAGACGAAGACATCTATCTGCACCGCATCCCTGAAACCAATCTGATGGTGGTGTTAGGCCCGGTGCCTTATCTCAACCGGCTGGATAATATTTCGTGGCCCGATATTGTCGGCCTGGTGTTGATGTGCGCGGCGCTGGGTATCCCCACGTGGTTGTGGATGCGGCCGTTCTGGCGCGATCTGCTGGCGCTGATCCGGCAAAGCCGCAAGATGGGTAACGGTGACTTTGCCGTGCGCGCCGTGCTCTCGGAAAACTCGGCGCTGTCGCCGTTGGGCTCCACCTTTAACCGCATGGCGCACGATGTGGAAGAACTGACGGCCAGCCGCCAGCAAATGATCGACGCCATCTCGCACGATTTACGCACGCCGCTGGCCCGCATGCGCTATCGGCTGGAAGCGCTGAAAGCCGGCGCGCCGGCTGAGGCGCAAACTGCGGGCATGGAACGCGATCTGGAAGCCATCGACCAGCTGGTAGAAGAATGGCTGACCCTGCGCAAGCTGGAACGCTCGCAATTCAAACTTGAGCTACAGCCAATGGAAATGCAGCCGTGGCTGGAACGCCAACTGGACGAACTGGCCGTGGGCGGCGTGGCTATTCCGCTAACTAATAACACCGGCCTGCGCGCGCCCTTGATGGAGGCGGACAGCTATTACTTGTCGCGCGTGCTCTCCAACACCATCAGCAACGCCAAACGCTATGGCGGCGGCCGCATTGAAGTCAGTCTTGGTTGGCAGGACGGCGTGGCCACGCTTAACGTCGATGACAACGGCCCCGGCATCCCGGAATCTGAACGCGAGCGTTTGCTGCAACCGTTTGAGCGACTGGAAGGCAGTCGCAATCGCAGCACCGGCGGTTACGGTCTGGGCCTGGCGATTGTGGCGATGGTGATGCGCGGGCATGGTGGCGATATCCGCATCGAGGATGCGCCACTCGGCGGCGCCCGCATTGCGCTGTACTGGCCCACCAGCTTGAAGGATGCCAACCGCATTTGAGGCGCGCATCGGCTGGCAACAGCACTTGCGGGTGGCTGCGCTATTGCGCCGACGGGGCGATTTGCTCGTTGACGCAGATCAATCGCATCGATTGTTACAAGGGTCACGTACATTCGGTTACAACGCGCAACCATCCCCGCACTGACCGGCCTGAGAGTTTTCTCAATAATCCGCTCCAACACGACATAAACGTGTCTTCCGCACATTTGTCTTTTTTTTGGAGAATTCTCATGAACAAGTTGGTCGCTACGCTCGTTGCTGCCCTGTTTGCTGGTTCCGCTGCATTCAGCGTTGCAGCTGACGCTCCGGCTTCCACCGTTAAATCGGTGAAGGTTGAAAAGCACGCTCACAAGAAAGCTTCGGCTGCTTCCGCTGCTCAAAAAGCACAAGCCAAGAAAGTAGTTGCTTCGACTGCTTCCGCCGCTCAAAAAAGCACAAGCCAAGAAAGAAAAGGCTTCTGCTGCTTCCGCTGCACAAAAAAAGCCACTGCTAAAAAAAGCACAAGGCTTCCGCTGCATCCGCCGCTCAAAAAAGCCCAAGCCAAGA
>BBFD01000136.1 GCA_001313065.1 Silvimonas sp. JCM 19000 | reverse complement strand
TCCAGACCCACCCTCAAGCATGGATGAGACCCGCTATCGACGAGTTCTTCTGATCGGCTTTGATGGGTGGGTCTAGACCCACCCTATGCGGTCCAGACGCAAAAAAAGCCCGGTGAACCGGGCTTTTTTATTCGAACGCTGCGACCGCTTAAGGGGCGATGGCGCAGATTTCGAACAGGCTGTTGCATTTGGCTGCATTGAGTACGGCTTGCACTTGCGGCGTGCAACCCAGCAGCGACACCGGACGACCCTTGGCGCGGACGTTCAGGCGCTTCAGTTGTGCCACAGCAGCGGTGTCCATGTACTGCACGTTTTCAAAATCGACATGCAGCTCGTTCAGATCCGGATGAGCCAGCGCTTCAAGCGCTTTGCGGTTGAAATCTTGCAGGGCGTCAGACGTGAAATGGCGGGAAAGCGTCAGACGGGCGATATCGCCGTTCAGGGTCAATGCTGTTTCCAAAGCTGCTGTCCTTGTGATGTTTGGGGTACACGTATCTCAATGGCGTGTATTTTACCAACAGACGCAACTCACGGAATTAAATAGGAAAAAAAGTTACCGTTGATTTTTTTAAAATTACCCGTAACCGGGTAAGTGCTGCTACTTGCCGCTGCGCAATATCAGTCAACTACATTTACCCAATCCAGGCTGGCGGCCAAGCGTAAAAGCGCAGTGTTTCTGCGGCCTTAACATATTGGAGTCGATGTAATTTGCGCTACATCAAAGTCGCGTCAGAAAACCAGAAAAAAATGTAGTCGTAGTTGGACTACAACTTTTTTTGGCCGCAACGTTGACGGTTAATTACAACAAAAAAAGCGTTTAAAACGGCCGATTTCTCCATTGTCAAGCCCCCTCGGTCAACTCCTGGTGACGCGGGCCCGGCAGTTCGTCGGTAACTGCCTAGGCCGGCGCAACAGCAGCCGCTGCTTATAGATAACGCGCTTCCAGATGCTTGCGAAAGAAGCTGGGGTTGAGCGTTCCACCGGTGGCACGGGTAATCAGTTCCGCTGTGGAGAAACGACTGCCGTGTTGCCACACATTGTCTTTGAGCCACGCCGACAGCGTTTGCAGATTGCCCGCTGCAATGGCCGCTTCCAGCCCCGGCACGGCCTGGCGTGCTGCGTGGAACAATTGCGCCGCATACATCGCGCCCAGGGTGTAGGTGGGGAAATAGCCAAATGAGCCATCCGTCCAGTGGATGTCCTGCATGCAGCCGTTGCGATTATCGCCGCGCGTATCGATGCCCAGATATTGCTGCATCTTCTCGGCCCACAGCGTCGGGATATCGTCCACTTCAATCTCACCTTCCACCAGCGCACGCTCGATCTCATAACGCAGGATGACGTGCAGCGGATAACTGACTTCATCCGCATCAACGCGAATATGGCCCGGCTGGACCCGCTGATTCAGCGCAATGAAGTTATCCAGCGCCAGGGCAGGCTGTTCGCCAAACTGCGCGATCATCAGGGATGCAACACGCGCAGGAAGGCGGGACTGCGCGCCAGCTGCATCTCGAACAATAAACTCTGCGATTCATGTACGCCCATAGAACGGGCGCGCCCCATCGGCTGGCTGAGCCATTCGGCCGGGCGGTTCTGTTCGTAACGCGCATGGCCGGTCTCATGAATGATGCCGAGCAAAGCGGGCAGAAAATCGTCGTCTTTGTAACGCGTGGTGATGCGCACGTCTTGCGGCACACCGCCACAGAACGGATGCGCGCTGACATCGACCCGCCCTTGCTCAAAATTAAAGCCCAACAATTGCATGACCTGCACGCCCAGCGCGCGTTGCCGCTCGGTCGGGAAGGGGCCTTGCAAGGCGAGCGGGGTGCTTTGGGCCTGCCTGGCCACCACTTGTTGCAGCAGTCCGGGCAACCAGGTTTTGAGATCGCCAAAAATGCGATCCAGGTCGGCCGCACGCAAACCCGGCTCGTACAGATCAAGCATCGCGTCATAGCGCGACGTTCCTGCGGCCTCGGCGCGGATTTGCGCCTCTTGCCGCGCCAGCTTGACCACCTCACGCAGATTGTCGGCAAAGCCGTGCCAGTCGTTGGCGGGCCGCTGCGTACGCCAGGCGTGCTCGCAACGGGCGCCGGCCAGCGTCTTGGCCTCGACCAGCCAATCCGGCAACACCACCGTCTTGTGCCAGGCGCTGTGCATTTCATGCAGATTGGCGCGCTCGAGCTCGTCCAGATTTTCCTGGCGCGCCGCAGTAAACCATTCGCTCACGCGCGCATCGGTCAAGATTTGATGACGCAATAAATCCAGCTCCGCCATGGCCTCAGAACGGGCCTGGCTGCTTTGCGGCGACATCATGGCGGCGCTATCCCAACTGGCAATGGCGGCCAGGTGATCAAATCGCGACAGGCGGGTAAAGGTATGGTGCAGCTGGGTGTAGGCAGGCGTCATGGCGGCAGATCGGGTAGGCGACAGGAAGGCGCGCAGTATACCGCCAAGCTGGCGGCCGCTCAGCCCCTGCGTATTGCGACGGCTTTGTATGGTTCGAAACCGGCCGAATGGCGGATGGTTTTGCAGCAATTCGGCGGTTGCGCCGGGCCAGCATCAAGTTTTTTTGCGTCGATTTGTATTGGAGACGCCACATTTCTGCAAAAGGGGCTGACAAAAAAAGAGTAAATCTTCGGCTATGCTATACGCGGCAGATGCCCAAATCTCTATTTTCAGGATCAGTTAGAAATGGCAACCGGTACAGTTAAGTGGTTCAACGACGCCAAAGGCTTTGGCTTTATCACTCCCGATGAAGGCGGCGACGACCTGTTCGCACACTTCTCCGCGATTCAAGGCAACGGTTTCAAGACCTTGAAAGAAGGCCAACGCGTGAGCTTCGAGATCACCACAGGCCAGAAAGGCAAGCAAGCTCGAACATCCAGGCTAACTAATTCGGTTAGCCAGACGAAAAGCCCGCGTAGCGGCTTTTTTTTCGTCCTCAAATAACACGAGTCTGGCCACTGGCCGTCATGCCCGCGCTTGCTCTTGCATACGCATAAGGCGGGTCGAGGCCCACTGTGCTTTAGCGTGCCGGTAGCAACTTGGCCCAGCGCGTGTCCAGATCGGCATCGCTGATGCTGCCGGTCAGTTGGTCCGCCAGATTCTTCAAATCCAGTTGGGCTGCGCACGCTTTGGCGGCGCGATAGATGGCGATACGCTCGGCTTGGGCCAGCGGGGTTTGTTGCCACGTCTGGATTTGTTGGCGCTCTGAAGCGGGCACGCTTTGCCACTGCGCCGCCAGCGCGTCGTGGGCAAGGATGGCGCGGCTGGAGTAGATCAGCAGAAGCACCGTCGATAGATCTGCGGTCTGTTGCCAGCTTTCGTCGGCGGCCTTGGTCATGGCCCAGTAATCCAGCAGCTGTGTGTTCAGCAGTTGCTGGTCCGGTTTTTCGTGGCTGGTGATGCTGGAGAGTTCGACCAACTCGCCCGATGCCATGCGTTGATCCAGCTCAAACGCCGTTTTGAACACTTCGCCGCTCATGCGGGTTTGCAGTTCTTGCTGGGTTTTGCCCAGCGCCGACTGGTAGTGCGCCAACAAGTCATTCAGTTGCGCGGCGCTCAGTTCCTGGGCAAGGGCGGCGGCTAGTTGTGCCTGGTAGCGCGCGTTACGGCCGTTGCTGTTTGTTTGCTCGAGTTTCTCGCCCAGATAATTGACTTCATCGCGCCCGAGTCTGCTGCTGGCGTTTTGCCATTGCGCGCTACCGGCTTTGATTTCGGGGTGTTTCTGCTTGAGATACACCGCAACGTCGGCTGCGATATTGCGACGGGTCAGTTGATACAGTTGGTACGCGTCCGGGCGCGCCTTGAAGGTGTCGCTGCGGACCGCCACATAGCGTTGCGCCAGTTTGACGGTGGCGGCATCGGGCGCGGCCGTGGCGGCGGTGCTAAAGCTGAATAGCGCAAAGGCGCACAGGGCAAGCAAACGCGTCGGCTTCATGGCGGCATCGAATATAAAAAAGAGGCCCGATTTATACCGGGCCTCGTTGATGCCAGCAAGCCAGCGCAGCGCGCCACCCGCTCTACGCGGCGCTGGCTGCGACCAGGGGTTGCTTATTGATAAGTCAAGCCAAAACCGTATGCGAACAGCGGGTTGGCGGTGTCGTGCGGCACGTCTTCGAGCTGGGCTTCGACTTCGGCCATGGACGACGGCAACTCAAACGGCAGTTTGCCTTGCGGCTTGCCCACACCGGTCAGCACATCAAACAGTGCGGTGTCGTTGGCGCCGAAGTTGGCGACAATCGACGTCACCTTGTCCACCACATTGGTCAGGATGGCCGGGCGGTCCATATACACGGCCACCACCGATTTGGGCGCCAGCGCGGCTTGCTTGATGGCTTCGTAATCGGCCTGGCCATCGGCAAACGCCAGACTGCTTCGTGCTGCATAGAACCAAAGATGTAGTGCGGATGCAAAGTCTCGTACGGCGTGCTGACCCGGACGATGGCCACGTCGGCCTCTTGCGGTGTGGCGACCACGGTGTAGCCATATTTGGCGGCGACCGTCGCGTCGATGTTATACAGCCACACCTTTTTGCCGGTTGCGCTCATCGGCAGCAGGTTGCCGCTGTTTTGCAGCAGCACCATGGCTTTGCGTTGCGTATCCAGTGCGACGGCCTGGAAGTCAGCGTTGCTACACGGTCTTGGCCGCAGCCGAATCTACATACGGATGATCGAACAGGCCTTGCTGGAATTTCTGCAGCAGAATGCGATGCACTGAATCATTCAGCCGCGCTTCAGTCAGCAGGCCCTGGTTGACGGCCTGCACCAGATATTCCGGTTCTTCTGCACCGCCGAACTGATCCATACCGGCGTTCACCGATTTGACGTAACGCTGCAGCTTGGTCGCGGTTTCCATGCCCCACGGCGTGCCGAAGCCGGCAAAGCCTGGCGTCCCCGGCCAGCCGTTCAGGCAGTTGCTATCGCAATCCGACATGATGCCCCAGTCCGATAACACCACACCTTTAAAGGCATATTTGCCGCGTAACAAATCCGTCAGCAGGGCTTTGTCGAAGCCCGCGCCGACTTGCTCCAGCGTGATGCCATCGACGGTCACCGAGGCATCGGGTTCGGAATAGGTTGGCATGATCGACGCCGCATTGGCGGCAAACGCGCCTTCAAACGGCTTGAGGTGATAGGCAAAGTTGTTGCCGGGATAAGTGGCATAACGACCGTAGTAGTTATGGCTATCAAAGCCATCCTTCTGCGCGCCGTAGCCACCCAGTGTTTGACCACTGCCAGCACGCTCTTGTTGGTCAGGCCGCTGCTGCCGCCCTGAAAGCCTTCGATATAGGCCTGAACCTGCGCCTTGGCGACATCGGCGTCTTCGCCAAAGGTGCCATTGATACGGGCCCAGCGCGGCTCGGTGGCCAGATCGGCCTGCGGTGACAAGGCCTGGGTAATGCCCACCGCCAGATATTCCTGGCGCGCAATATCACCGAATTTACGCGTCAAAGTCGCGTCATTCAGCGCGGCAAAGCCAGTGTCTCTGGCCATTGCGAGAAACCACTGCCGCTGGCGCTGGCGCCCACGGTGTACTGGAAATGGTTGCGCGGATCGGTGGAGATCGATACCGGTATCCCCAGACGCGATGCCTCGGCCAGCGTCTGGATCTTGTTGTATTGCTCCGCCATGGTGGTGGCGTCGCCGCTCATGCGGGTGATATAGGTGAAGATGGCCTTGTCATTGATCTGCGTACCCAGCGTGGTCAGATCGTATGAAGTGCCGGTGCCGACGCCGGTGGTGTCGTTCAGCACGGGCGCGGTGCCGTGCATCATCAGGCCGGCTTTTTTCCGCCAGCGTCAGACGTGTGACCAGATCGGTCGCGCGCGCGTCAGCGCTCAGCCGCCAGTCTTCGTACGGTTCCAGCTTGCCGTCCTTGTTCAGATCCTTGAACTTGAGGCTTCGACGGTCAGCAAGTTGAGCGAGGTATAACCCAGGTCCAGCTGCGTGGTGTTGCTGGAGTTCTCGTCGTCATTGCCGCTGCCGCAGGCGGCCAGACTCAGCGCCAGCGCGGTGATGGTTACGGCGCCGGCAGACGCGCGCAAGGCACGCTGGGCGTGCGGTGTAGGGTGAGAGGCAGTCGTCGTCATCGGTGCTTTCCTTGATACGTGAGGGATGCGATTTTTTTGGTTTTGTCCGGCTCATGTCGAGCCGTGTCTCACTGTACTCAGGGCGATTTGTAGTGCTTTACCAGCGACAACATGTTTTTTTAACTTTCGGGTGCAGCGTCGATGCTGCGCCGCAACAGACGGTGCCGTTACGGCTGGCGCTTGAAACAGCGCAAACCCTTGCTGGATGCGGCCTGGCGCGATTCTCAATTCTTTCTGCGTAAGACAGTATCCTAGAGGCTTTACCTGATGGCAGCGCCGCCCATGGCTGGCACGATGGCGAGACAATATTGATTACATAGTCAACGCACGCCAGGAGGCAGCATGCCGACCCGTTTCGGTCACCACGCCCGCACGGTGTCCAACCGTATTGCGATGTACGCCATGCACGCCGCCGAGCAGCAGGGCATAGGCCCGCAAGCGTTTGCCAACCGCACCGGCATCAGCGCGCCCGATCTGCAAGATCCCAAAGGCCGCATCGACGCTGCGCGCCATCGCCGCATGACCGATCTGATGGCCGAGCTGCGCCCCCGGCTGGATTTGCAACAGGCGCAAAGCATGGGGCTGTTTCCGGATTTTCCGGTACTGGGCAGCCTGTGTCTGAACGCGCGTACGGTGCGCGAAGCCATTGCGGCGTTTCTGGAATTCCGTCCGCTGATCGGGGAGTTTGATTTCGTCTTGTTCCGGCCGCAGCGGGGCAAAGCAGTTTTGAATACATTGCAGAATTCGCACCCAATACCGGGTTTCAGGCCTTGGCCAACTTTCTGGTGCTGGCGCAATTGATACGCGGTTATGACAGCGGTACGCGCACGGTTTTTTTTCGGGTGGAACTGGTCGGGCCGCCGCTGGTGGCGTCGGATCTGGCGGAATGCTTTGGCGCGCCGGTGCGCTTTGAAGCGCCACTCAACCGCATGACTTTCTCCAGTGCCCAGCTTGATGTTCCCGCCGCGCAATACAACGCCGCGCTGGCGCCGTTTTTTTGCTGGAACAGGCACAACAAGAACTCGCGCGCATCCAGCGCCTGCATTTGTTTTCGGCCCAGGTCGAAAGCGTAATCGTTGAATTGCTGCACGCCGATGGCAACGATGCGGCCAAAGCCTCGCTGCTGGCGCAAATCTGTGAGCGACTGGAAACGTCGCGCTGGACGCTGCATCGGCAATTGCAGCAAGAAGGCGTGCATTTCAGCGAGCTGGAAACGCGCGTCAAAGTGAGCGAAGCACGGCGCTGCTCAGCCAGACCCGCTGGAGCCTGGGGCAGATCAGCGAGCAACTGGGCTTCTCTTCGCAAAGCGCATTTACCCGCTTCTTTAAAAGCCAGCATGAACTGGCGCCGCTGGCTTTTCGCCAGCGTGCGCTGGGCTAAGGACCGGGGTGGCGTAAACCACCCTGGACCGTTTGCGGCAGTGCTTAGCCAGTGCCGCCGGTAATGCCGTAAATCTCACCGGTTACATAGCTGGACTCTTCCGAGGCCAGCAGCACGTAAAGCGGCGCCAGCTCCACCGGTTGGCCCGGCCGTTTGAACACGGATTGCTCGCCAAAGTGCTCGACCTTCTCTTGCGACTGGCCGCCGCTGGGTTGCAACACCGTCCAGATCGGCCCTGGCGCCACGCCATTCACCCGAATGCCTTTGCTGATTACCTGTTTGGCCAGCGCTTGGTAAACGCCAGGATGGCCGCCTTGGTGGTGGCGTAATCAAGCAGGCTTTCCGACGGTTTGGTGGCCTGGATCGACGTGGTGGTGATGATGGTGGAGCCGGGCGGGAGCAGGGGCACCGCCGCCTGGCAAATCCAGAACAGCGCGTAGACATTGGTCTTGAGCGTGGCGTCGAATTGCTCGGTGCTGATGTCGGCGATGTCCTCCACCGACACCTGCTTGCCCGCCACATTGGTCACGATATCCAGCCCGCCCAGCGCGACATGCGCTTTGCCCACCAGTTCTTTGCAGAAGGCTTCGCTTTGCAGATCGCCGGGAATGCAGATGGCTTTGCGGCCCTCGGCTTCGATCAGCTTGACCACTTCTTGCGCGTCCGGCTCTTCTTCGGGCAGATAGTTGAGCACCACATCGGCGCCTTCACGCGCATAGGCAATCGCCGCCGCCCGCCCGATGCCCGAATCCGCGCCTGTTACCAGCGCCTTGCGTCCGGCCAGCCGGCCATGCCCGACGTAGCTGGTTTCACCGTGATCCGGCTTGGGGATCATTTCGCGCGCCAGACCGGGCGCGGTTTGCGGCTGTTGGGGAAAAGGCGGCTTGGGGTAGAGATCGAGCGGGTTGCGCAGGGGCATGATGGGGTCCTCGTGGTGGAACGGAACAACAGATGGGTCTTATGCTGCGCAAAAATCGCGGCTGTGTTTATAAGCGGCTGCCGCACATGGGCGTGAGACTGGCGGCGGACAGGCTGTCGCCGGGCGCGGCACCCCTTTCGGCAACGGCGGCGGCTGTCTATGATTCGGTCTCCTTGAGAACAGATCGGATTGCCGCCATGCGTTGGGATGAAATGCGGGAAAGCAAAAAACGTGGACGACGAACGCAGCAGCGGTGGCGGCGGCTTCGGCGGCGGGGGGTTTGCGCCTGGGGCTGGGCGGTATTGCGGCGGTGGTAGTGGTGGGATTGCTGTTTGGCAAAAAAAGCCCGATGGAAATGCTGGCGCTGGTTTCCAGCTTGCAGCACGGCGCACCGACCCAACAACACGCGCCCGCCACTCGCACCCCCGCGGCCGGCAGCAGTGATAACGACCAGACCGTGGGCAAGGTCAAGCGCGTGCTGGGTGATACCGAAGACACCTGGCAACAGATCTTCCAGGCCTCCGGCCGCAGCTATCAGCCGCCCCGGCTGGTGTTGTTTCGCGGTGGCGTCAGTTCCGGCTGCGGTTTTACCGGCTCTGAAGTCGGCCCGTTCTATTGCCCGGCCGATCAGAAGGTCTATCTCGACCTCGGCTTCTTTGATGAATTGAAGCAACGCTTTGGCGCGCCGGGCGAATTTGCCCAGGCCTATGTGATTGCGCATGAGGTCGGCCATCACGTGCAGAACCTGCTGGGCATCTCCGACAAGGTCAACCGCCGCATGCAGCAGCTGAACAGCAGCGGCCGCAATGCCTTGTCAGTGCGGCTGGAATTGCAGGCGGATTGTTTTGCTGGCGTGTGGGGCCACTCGGCGGCGCAACGCCACCTGATCAATGCGGCCGAAATGCAGCAGGCGCTGGTGGCGGCCAATGCCATCGGCGACGACACGCTGCAAAAGAACGCCGGGCGTAATGTGACGCCGGATGCGTTTACACACGGCACGTCGGCACAACGGCAGCACTGGTTTCAGGTGGGGCTGGATAGTGGCAGCGTGGACGCCTGCAACACATTTGTGCGTAAACCCGCGCAATAAAAAAAGGGCTGACCTGCTGCGGTCAGCCCTTCATTGCTGTTAAGGCCACCTGATCAGCGCGCGGCGACGGCCTTGGCGTTGCTGGCGCTCAGTTGCTTGATCAGACCATCTATGCCATCGCTGCGGATGACGGTGCCAAACTGGTTGCGGTGGCTGTTGATAAAGCTGATGCCCTCCACCGAAATGTCGTACACCTTCCAGCCCGCGGCGGTTTGCTCAAACATCAGATCCAGCGCGATCGGATCTTGCCCGGCCTGGTTGACCACGCTATGTACCGATTGCTCGTCCGGCGTATCGCCCGGCCGCGCCCCTTTAACATCGACCTGGGCGTTTTTGTGATTGCTGAGCACCGCCACCCAGGTGCGGACCAGCATGGTGCGGAATTGCGTGGTCAGCGCGGCTTGTTGTTCCGGCGTGGCCGTGCGCCAGTAGCGGCCGACCGCCAGCGCAGTCATGCGAGTAAAGTCAGCCAGCGGCGTCAGACGGGCATCGGCCAGTTGATGCTGGCGCGCGGTGTCTTTGTCATTGGCGCTGATGATCTCGAGGACATCCTTGCTCACGCCACGGACGATAGCTTCCGGGCTGGCGGCAGCCAGGGCATCAGCCGACGTGGCTGCCATCGCTGCGGTAGGCAGTAGCGCGGCAAAAAAAACGGTCACAGCAATCCAGCGGGTAATGCGGGTCATGACGGCGGTCCTTGTGTGGCGATCAGATATATCGCTATGACTGCTAGAGTGCCGCAAAAGCATGACTGATGCGTGACCGCGTGTTACCGGGCGTAATGGCCCACGCATAAATGAGAGGGCGGCCACAGCCGGCGCAAGGCGCAGCGATCTTGACGCGCCACTTTGGCGGGTGGGTCTAGACCCACCGTATGGGTATGCGCTGTGCGCAGGCATACATCGCATAGGGTGGGTCTAGACCCACCACCCAAAGCCATCACACGGCGCTGCGATCTTGACGCGCCACTTTGAGTGGTGGGTCATGACCCACCGTATGGATGCGCTGCACGCAGGCATACATCGCATAGGGTGGGTCTGGACCCACCACCCAAAGCCATCGCAAGGCGCAGCGATCTTGACGCGCCACTTTGAGTGGTGGGTCATGACCCACCGTATGGATGCGCTGGCACGCAGGCATGCATCGCATAGGGTGG
>BBFD01000135.1 GCA_001313065.1 Silvimonas sp. JCM 19000 | reverse complement strand
CTTGGTGCCGCCTGGTCTTTTGCCCTGGCTATGATTGCTGGCCTTTTTTTTGGTGGCGTCTTTTGTCACCTTGGGTTGGGTCGAATCATCGGGCTTGACGTGTTTGGTCATATTGTCGGTGTTGGTGTCAGGCGGGGCGGTGGTGCTGTCCGCAGCCATGGCGACGCCGCCGGCGCTCAGCGCGGCGGCCAGAAGCAGGGTTACGATGGGTTTCATCAGAGTCTCTCCGTTGTTGGTTTAATGGTGTGATCCATCTTCTGCCGCAGCCGTGTTCATCAACATCAGTCAGGCCCGGCAACGCGCGTCAGCCAAACGCGCCCGGGGCCATTGCCGCTGGCGCAGGACAATCCCTGCTGACGCTGCAAGAGGACGCTTACCCGGGCCGCAGGCTTTGCCCGGCGCTTTGCTTTACAATGGCCCCCTTCGCGAAACTGTTTTTTTCTGGCTATCCGCACATGACTCTGTTGCAACTGCTCACCCAACGCGCCGCCGCCGCCTTTGCCAAAGCCGGTGCGCCCGACGCTGCCCCGCTGGTCCAGGCCGCTTCCAAGGCGGAATTTGGCGACTATCAAATCAACGGCGTGATGGGCGCAGCCAAAGCGCTCAAAACCAATCCGCGTGAACTGGCCACGCGCGTGCTGGCCGATCTGGAACTGGATGGCATCGCCAGCAAGCTGGAAATCGCCGGCCCCGGCTTTATCAACGTCACGCTCAGCGATGAATTTCTGGCCAGCCGCGTGCTGCAGCAACAAGACGATGTGCGCCTGGGCGCGGGCACCGGCCACGTGGAAACCGTGGTCATTGATATCTCGTCGCCCAACCTGGCCAAAGAAATGCACGTGGGCCATTTGCGCTCCACCATCATTGGCGACGCCTGGCGCGCGTCTTTGAATTTATTGGCCACAAGGTCATCCGGCAGAACCACGTTGGCGACTGGGGCACCCAGTTCGGCATGCTGACGGCCTATCTGTTTGAGCAAGAATCCACCCAACCGGCCGAGCTGGCGCTGCACGATCTGGAAGAGTTCTACCGTGCCGCCAAAGCGCGCTTTGACGCCGACCCGGCTTTTGCCGATACCGCGCGTGATTACGTGGTGCGTTTGCAAGCCGGTGATACCCGGGTCCTGGCGCTGTGGGAACGCTTCCGCGAAATTTCGCTGGCGCATTGCCACGCCGTGTACGCGCAACTGGGCGTCAAGCTGACCCCGGACGATGTGATGGGCGAATCGGCTTATAACGACGATCTGCCCAAGGTCGTGGCCGACCTGAAAGCCCAGGGCCTGCTGGTGGAAAGCCAGGGCGCGCAGGTGGTGTTCCTCGACGAATTCCGCAATAAAGAAGGCGAGGCCGCAGCTATATCGTGCAAAAAAACAGGACGGTGGCTATCTGTACAGCACCACCGATCTGGCCTGCGCGCGTTATCGCGACCACACCCTGCACGCCGACCGCGTGCTGTATGTGGTGGATGCGCGCCAGGGTCTGCACTTCCAGCAAGTATTTGCCGTCTCGCGCAAGGCGGGTTTTGTGCGGCCCGAGCTGGTGCTGGAACACGTGGCCTTTGGCACCATGATGGGCAAGGACAACAAGCCGTTCAAAACGCGCAGCGGTGGCACTGTCAAACTGGTGGAATTGCTCGACGAAGCCGAAGTGCGCGCGTTTGATCTGGTCACCAGCAAGAACCCCGATATGCCGGAAGCCACACGCCGCGAGATCGCCAAGGCGGTGGGTATCGGCGCCGTCAAATACGCCGATCTGGCCAAGCATCGCACCAGCGACTACGTGTTTGACTGGGACAGCATGCTCAGCTTTGAAGGCAACACCGCGCCGTATCTGCAATATGCCTATACGCGCGTCGCCAGCATCTTCCGTCAAGCCGGCACCGTGGATGAACACGCGCCGCTGCTGCTGGTGGAGCCAGCCGAACACGCGCTGGCGCTGGCGCTGGCGCAATTGCCCGATCTGCTGCAACAAGTGGCGGCGGAAACTGCGCCGCATTTCTTGTGCGCCTATCTGTATGGTCTGGCACAGAAGTTCTCGCGCTTCTACGATGCCTGCCCGGTGCTGAAGGCCGACGATGCCGCCACCCGCGCCAGCCGTCTGCGCTTGTGCGCCGCCACCGCCAATACGCTGAAGACCGGCCTCGGTCTGCTCGGCATTGCGGTACTCGAAGAAATGTAAAGCAGTTTGCCGGGGCGCGCCGCCGATGCGGTCGCGCGCCCCGCGCCGTCCCCACGCACGGGCTTCCTTGCTACAATCGCGGATTCCAAATACCAGATTGCAGCGCCCCAATATGCGTACCTCCGAGCTGTTCCTGAATACCCTCAAAGAAGCCCCCTCCGAAGCGGAGCTGATTTCGCACAAGCTGATGGTGCGGGCCGGGCTGATCAAAAAAGCTGGGTTCCGGTTTGTATACCTGGATGCCATTGGGTCTGCGCGTGCTGCGCAAGATCGAAACCATTGTGCGCGACGAGATGAACAAGGCGGGCGCGCAAGAAATGCTGATGCCCACCATCCAGCCCGCCGAGCTGTGGCAGGAATCGGGCCGCTGGGCCGTGTTTGGCCCGCAAATGCTCAAGATCAAAGATCGGCATGATCGCGATTTCTGTTATGGCCCCACGCACGAAGAAGTCATTACCGACATCGCGCGTTCCGAGCTGCGTTCGTACAAGCAATTGCCGCAAAACTGGTATCAGATTCAGGCCAAGTTCCGCGACGAAATCCGCCCGCGTTTTGGCGTGATGCGCGCGCGTGAATTCGTGATGAAAGATTCCTACTCGTTTGATGCCGACTTCGCCGGTCTGGAAGTGGCCTACGGCAAGATGTACACGGCGTATTCCAATGTCTGTACCCGTCTGGGCCTGAAGTTCCGCGCCGTTGCCGCCGACACCGGCGCAATTGGCGGTTCGGGCAGCCATGAATTCCAGGTGCTGGCGGATGCCGGTGAAGATCTGCTGGCCTACAACCCCGATTCGGATTACGCCGCCAACGTTGAGCTGGCGCCGGCTTTTGCTCCGGACACCCCGCGCGCCGCCCCGGCTGAGCAAATGCGTGATGTGGATACCCCCAAGCAAACCACCTGCGAAGCTGTGGCGCAGTTGCTGGGCATCGGCATTGATCGCACGGTCAAGCTGATCGCGCTGGTGGGCGGTGAAGGCCAGTTTATCGTTGCGCTGTTGCGTGGCGATCATTCGCTGAATGAAGTGAAGCTGGGCAAAGTGGCCGGCGTGGGCGAATTCCGCTTTGCCACCGAAGAAGAAATCCGCGCGCGCTTTAACTGCCCGCCGGGCTTCCTTGGCCCGGTCGGTATCGCCAGCGATATCACCGTGATCGCCGATCTGACGGTGAATGCCATGAGCGACTTTGTGTCGGCGCCAACAAGCCCAAGTTCCACCTCGCGGGCGTCAACTTTGGCCGCGATCTGCCGGAACCGACCGTGGTGGCCGATATCCGCAACGTGGTGGTGGGCGACAAGGCACCGGATGGCAAAGGCACGCTGGATATCTGCCGCGGTATCGAAGTCGGCCATATCTTCCAGCTGCGCACCAAGTATTCCGCCGCGCTCAACGCCACTTATGTGCCGAAGACGGCAGCCAGAAGCACTTTGAAATGGGCTGCTACGGTATTGGCGTGTCGCGCATTGTGGCTGCGGCCATCGAGCAGAACCATGACGAGCGCGGCATCATCTTCAGTGCGGCGATGGCGCCGTTTGCCGTGGCCGTGGTGGCAGTGGGCTACCATCGCTCCGAAGCCGTCAAGGCGGCCGCCGATGCGCTGTACAACAGCCTGATCGCGGCCGGTGTCGATGCGCTGCTGGACGACCGTAACGAGCGGCCGGGCTCGATGTTTGCCGATATGGAACTGCTGGGCATTCCGCACCGCATTACCATCGGCGACAAGGGTCTGGCGGAAGGCAATGTCGAATACGTGGCACGTGCCGGTGGCGAAATGCAGAAAGTCGGTCTGGCCGATGCGGCGACGTTTGTGCGCCAACGTCTGGCGGCTTGAGCGTTTATTGATTGAGTAGTTGTTACAGGGGCGGCGGCCCGCCGTCGCCCTGGAATCCCCATGAATAATCCGTACTTTGATGCGCCGCTGGTGCTGATCGATCTGGAAACACAGGCGCCACGCCAGCCACCGATCGCATTACCGAAGTCGGACTGGTGCAGATCGACGCCGACGGCATTCGCAGCTGGCAAAGTCTGGTCAACCCGCAGCGACCCATCCCCCCGTTTATTCAGCAACTGACCGGCATTAACGATGCATGGTGGCCGACGCGCCCACCTTTGCCGAACTGGCGCCCACCTTGCTGCAAAAGCTGGAAGGCCGTGTGTTTGTCGCGCACAACGCGCGCTTTGACTACGGTTTTTTTAAAGCAGGAATTCAAGCGGCTGGGGCTGCGTTTTAGCGCGCGCGTGCTGTGTACGGTCAAACTGTCGCGCAAGCTTTATCCGCACGAACACAAACACAGTCTGGATACGCTGGTGGCGCGCCACGGCTTGAGCGTGCCCGGCGAACGCCACCGTGCGCTCACCGATGCGCTGTTGCTGCAGCAGTTTCTGGATGCCGCCCAGCGCGATCATCCCGTCACCGCCATCCACGCCGCGATTCAGGATCTGACGCGCCAGCCGGTGGTGCCAGCCGGTGTCGACCCCGCCATCGTGGACGATCTGCCGGAAAGCCACGGCGTCTATGTGTTTTACGGCGACGGTGACGAACCGCTGTTTATCGGCCGCAGCAGCAATGTGCGCAAGCGCGTGCTGACGCATTTCTCGGTTGACCTGAAGGACCGCAAAAAAAGCGCGCGAGGCGCAGATGCTGGGACTGCTCAAGCGCGTGGACTGGGCGGAGACTGCGGGCGAGTTTGGCTCGTTGCTGCACGAAGCAGCCTGCTGCGCAGTTTGTCGCCGCAATACAGCCCGCGTCTGCGTAAAACGCGCGAACTGGTGGCATGGCGCTTAATGCCGCAGCCCGACGCGCCGCTGGAAATTGCCTGGTGCCGCTGGAAAACCTGGCTGAAGCCGGACCAGATGAATTCTGGTTTGGCCCGTTCCGCAGCGAGCGCGAGGCGAAGACGGCGTTAACCCGGCTGGCCGACGCGCATAATCTGTGCCGCACTTTGTTGGGTTTCGAAACGGTCACGCCGTGCAGCAGCCATCTGGCGCAGAAATGCCGCGGCGCTTGCATGGGCAAAGAACCGGTCGGATTGCATAACGCGCGCGTTCTGGCGGCGTTATCGAAGCTGAAAATGCCCGCGTGGCCGTATGCCGGGCCGGTGGCGCTGGCTGAAGGGCAGGGCGATGCGGCGGTGCTGCATGTGCTGGAGAACTGGAATTATCTGGGCTCGGCGCGCGATGATGAACAACTGGCCGAATTGCTGTCCGCGCCACGCCCGGCGTTTGATCTGGATATGTTCAAGCTGATCCAGGCCGAACTGAAACGTGGCCGCTTGATGATCAAAAAAAGCTCACGTAGGATGCGTTACCCCCGGGCTTGTCCTCGCTTGCGGGGACTTGTCCTCGCTTGCGGGGACAACGCACATTTCGGGGCCAGCCCGCGTCCACGGCATAGCCAAATGCACGTTGCCCCCAGCCAGGACAAAACCTCTCCAGGGCAACACATTACCGAGACGCTTTCCGCTGCTGTTTGTTACGCCTGCGCCAGCGCTTGCCGTGCGCTGGTTCATCGGTCACCAGCCCGCTGAGGGCGCGGCCGCGCAATGCGGCGTTCAGCGCTGTGTACTTCGCCTTGCCGCCGCCAAAGCCGATCACAGGCTGCGCGGCGGACATCGGCAGGCGCAAGCTGGTGACGCGCTGCGCCAGCGGCGAATCCAGTGCCTGGCCGTTGTGATCGAGTACGTGGCCTATCATCTCGCCCGCCGCGCCCAGGCCCATCAATTGCGAAATATCATCCGCGCTTAAAAAAACCGTCTTCCTGCAGCGGGCAGCCCGGTCCGATTGAACCGATGCCGAGGAAAGTGACGTCCGCATGCGCCGATAGCTCGCTCACCACGCGATACACGCGGTGGCTACACCATTGGCGGCAGTCTTCCGCGCTGTCGGCAATCAGCGGCGCGGGCAGCATAAAGTATTTGCTACGCGTCTTTTCGGCGGTGCGTAGCGCCACGTCGTAGCGATTGGAGGCGCCATCGCTGGCAA
Organism: Silvimonas sp. JCM 19000; assembly: GCA_001313065.1. The sequence goes on along the minus strand of BBFD01000135.1, from coordinate 4,545 downwards.
TCGCCCCCACCATCGAGACGATGCGATGCTGCGGCCGCTCGATTTCGCTCAGTTCATCAATCACCGCCTTCAGGGTCCGGCCCGAACCCAGATTCACCACCAGCGGTTTATCTGACTGCAAAAAAACTGGTCCATCACCTGCGCGCCCGCTACCGCCAACATGCGGCGCAGCACGTCGCCTTCGGCGTTGCCGGCCGGGACCACGCGACACAGGCTCAGGCCAAAGCGCGTTTTCATCGCCTCGGCCAGCGCCAGGCAATCGCTGACGTCATGGTCGATGCGTACGCGCACCAGGCCTTCTTCTACCGCGTACGCCACCAGACGCTGCGCCATCTGTCGGCTGATGCGAGATGCTCTGCGATTTCATGTTGCGTGTTGTTGGCCACGTAATACATCCACGCGGCGCGCGCAGCCTGGTCCAGTTTCTCTTGTTGTCTCGACATGATTTTCCTGTAAAGCCCCGTAGCGCCTGGGTTGAGCGGCCGTGGGGCTGCGCCGGATTGTAACCGTGCCCCTGCGGCTTGCGGCTGTTTTACCACCGGGCGGCAGCAAAAGACAGCCCGGTATGTTGCAGTGCATTTGCTCAGCGCGCGAGCAAATGCTTGACAAGGATCAAACGTGAAGCGAATATTTGCCCGCGTAGTGAATAAATGCTCACTACGTAAATAGTGCCACAGTTTGAGCTGGGGTGCTGATCGCCGGGTTGCTTCGCGTGTTGTGCCGCAGCACCTGGTCGCTACGCTCACTGATCGTGTTTTACCCAACGCAATAACAAAGGCCGCGCCCTTGCGTGGCTGTAACAGCCGGGTTTGCTCTGCACCGGCCACTCAACGAAAAGTATGGAGAGATCAACGTGAACAAGACCCTGACTACCGCAATCGCTGCCGCGTTTGTTGGACTGGCTGGTGTAGCCAGCGCCGCCACCGTCACCATTGCCACCATCAACAACCCCGACATGATCGAGCTGCAAAAGCTCTCCAAGACGTTTGAACAAGCTAATCCGGACATCCAGTTGCGTTGGGTAACGCTGGAAGAAAACGTACTGCGTCAACGTGTTACTACAGATATCGCCACCGGTTCGGGCCAGTTTGACCTGATGACCATCGGCGCTTACGAGGCCCCGATCTGGGCGGGCAAAAAACTGGCTGAGCCCGTTGGATCTGCCCGCCAGCTATGACCTTAACGATGTGATCAAGACCGTACGCGATGGCCTGTCGCTCAAAGGCAAGCTGTATGCGGTGCCGTTCTATGCCGAAAGCTCCATGACCTACTATCGCAAAGACCTGTTTGATGCCAAGGGTCTGAAGATGCCGGATCAGCCGACCTGGACCGATATTCAGGGTTTTGCTGAAAAAACTGACCGACAAAGCCGCCGGCGTTTACGGCATCTGCTTGCGCGGCCAGGCCGGTTGGGGCGAAAACATGGCACTGGTAGGCACCATGGTGAATACCTACGGCGGCCGCTGGTTTGATCAAAGCTGGAAGCGACCATCGATACGCCGGAATGGAAGAAGGCCGTCACCACTTACGTCGACATCCTCGGCAAATATGGCCCTCCGGCGCCAGCGCCAATGGCTTTAACGAAAACCTGGTGCTGTTTGGTAGCGGCAAGTGTGCCATGTGGGTCGACGCCACTGTCGCCGCCGGCATGTTGTACAACGGCAAGGAATCCAAAGTAGCCGATAAGGTGGCCTTCGCCGCTGCACCGCAAGGTACTTCGCCGAAGGGCGCGCACTGGCTGTGGATGTGGTCGCTGGCCGTGCCGAAGTCGTCCAAGAACCAGGCCGCCGCACAGAAATTTGCGGCATGGGCTACCTCGAAGGAATACATCGCGCTGGTCGCCAAAGACAAGGCTGGGCTTCGGTGCCGTCCGGTACGCGTGAATCCACTTACGCCAATCCGGAATATCAAAAAAAAGCCGCGCCGTTTGCCAGCTTTGTGCTGAGCGCCATCAACACCGCCAACCCGACCGATGCCACCGTGCAGAAAGTGCCGTACATCGGCGTGCAGTTCGCCACCATCCCTGAGTTCCAGTCCATCGGCACCGTGGTGGGCCAGAACGTGGCAGGCGCGCTGACCGGCAAGCTGACCATCGACCAGGCGCTGAAGAACTCGCAAGCCTCGACTGAGCGCGCCATGAAACAAGCGGGTTATCTCAAGTAATCCGCGCTGGTACGTCGTCACCGGAAGCCGCGCTGCCAGGCGGTTTCCGGTGGTCCCCTGACTGACCCGCACAGGTGTCCCCCATGACTCAACAAGTTCTCAATGCGACGGTAGCCCCCCTGCCGCCCGGTGAAACCCTCACCCCGGCCGTGCAGCCGCGCAGCAAATTGCCGCTGGCCAGCCTGATGCTGACGCCGTCGGTAGCGGTGCTGTTTTTGTGGATGCTGGTGCCGTTGCTGATGACGCTGTATTTCTCCGCCATCCGTTACAACCTGCTCAACCCGGACCAGACCGGCTTTGTCGGCCTTGATAACTATCGCTACCTGCTGGATGACCCGGCCTTCTGGCCCGCCATTGGCCACACCCTGACCCTGATCGGCTCGGTGCTGGGGATTTCGGTAGTGGGTGGTTTGCTGCTGGGCGTGCTGTTTGACCAACCGTTTGCAGGGCGGGGTATCGCGCGACTCCTCGTTATCGCGCCCTTTTTTTTGTAATGCCCACGGTCAGCGCGCTGATCTGGAAAAACATGATCCTGCACCCGGTGTATGGCCTGTGGGCCAACATCTTCCGCGCTGGGCCTGCAGCCGATTGACTGGCTGGCGCAGTACCCGATGTGTCGGTGATTGTGATGGTGTCGTGGCAATGGCTGCCGTTTGCGTTTCTGATTTTGCTGACCGCATTGCAATCGCTGGACCAGGAACAGAAAGAAGCCGCGCAGCTGGATGGCGCGGGCCCGATCCGCATCTTTATCTACATCACGCTGCCGCATCTGTCGCGCGCCATTGCCGTGGTGGTGATGATCGAGACCATCTTTTTTGCTGTCGATCTTTGCCGAAATCTTTACCTCCACCGCCGGCGGCCCCGGCACCGAAACCACCACGCTAACGTGGCTGATTTATTCGATCGGCTTGCAACAGTTTGATATCGGCATCGCTTCGGCCGGTGGCGTGATCGCGGTGGTGCTGGCCAATGTGGTGTCGTTCTTCCTTGTGCGCATGCTGTCGAAGAACCTGAAAGGGGAGTACGAAAAATGAACGATAAAGCCCCATGGTGGGTGGGCGTGTTGGGGTGGGGGACGGCATTTGTCATCTTTCTGCCCATCCTGATCATCGCCGTCACCGCCTTCAAGACCGAACAGGACGCGTACTCGCTGTCGCTGCTGTTCAAGCCCACGCTGCAAAGCTTTAACGAAGTATTTGAACGCAGCCATTACCTGGCTTTGTCAGCAACTCGATCTATGTCTCGATCGGCTCGACCATCGTGTCCCTGGCGTTGGCGGTGCCCGCGGCGTATTCGCTGGCGTTCTTCCCGGGCAAGCGGGCGCAAAAAAATCCTGTTGTGGATGCTGTCTACCAAGATGATGCCGGCCGTGGGCGTGTTGATCCCGATCTATCTGCTGGCCAAGACCACGCTGCTGCTGGATAGCATTACCGCTGATCATCATCTACACGCTGATCAATCTGCCGATTGCGGTGTGGATGGCATTCACCTACTTCAATGAAGTGCCCAAAGAAATCCTTGAAGCCGCGCGCATCGATGGCGCCAACGCCTGGCAGGAAATGCTGCATCTGTTGCTGCCGACCGCGCTGCCGGGCCTGGCCTCAACGGCGCTGTTGCTGGTGATTTTTTTTCATGGAACGAGGCGTTCTGGAGCCTGAACCTGTCCAGCGTCAACGCCGCACCGCTTACCGTGTTTATCGCCTCGTACAGCAATCCGGAAGGTTTGTTCTGGGCCAAATTGTCAGCGGCGTCCTTGCTGGCGGTGGCGCCCATCCTGGTCCTGGGCTGGCTGGCACAAAAGCAACTGGTGCGGGGCATGACGTTCGGGGCGGTCAAATGACAGGCATCACCCATGTCATCTGTGATTGCGACGGCGTGTTGCTCGATAGCGAAAGCGTTGCGCTGGCCGCCATCCTTGACGGGCTGGATGGCCGGGCGCCACGCCCGGTACTCGACGCCTTCTTGCGGCCGCGCCTGGGCATGACATTGCCCGCCATCGCCGCTGACATGGCGATCGAGCTGGAACTACGGCTCAGCATGACCGAAACGCTGGCGCTGGAAGCCGCAGTCGAGGCGCGCTGTATCGCCGAGGCGCAGGCCATCCCCGGCGTGCTGCAAGCGTTGTCCGCACTGCAACGACCGTTGGCGGTGGCCAGCAATAGCAGCCGCCCGCGCGTTGAAGCCGGGCTCAGTAGTGCGGGCTTGCGCGATTTGTTTGGTGGCCAGGTGTACACGCCGGATGTGGCGCTGCGACCCAAACCCGCGCCCGATTTATACCGTGCGGCCTGTAATGGTCTGGGTGGCCAGTCCGCCAGCACGCTGGTGATTGAAGACAGCGTGGCCGGCGTGACGGCGGCGCGGGCCGCCGGGTTGGCCGTGCTG
>BBFD01000134.1 GCA_001313065.1 Silvimonas sp. JCM 19000 | reverse complement strand
CCGCGCCAGGCTCGCAGCCCAAACGTACGCCGGTGGCGTGGGATGCTAGCGCGCCCTACAAAGGCTGGGATATCGCCGCGTGGCCGAAGCCAAAGGCCGCGCCGCGGCGCTGACTGAATTCCCGCTGCAAGGAGCCTGATCATGCTGTCCCGACGCCAATTGCTGACGCGTGCCGCGGGCTGGTGCTGATCGGTTACGGCTTTAACGGCGCGTGGCCGAAGCGCCCGCGCCCAAGGTCTACCGCATCGCCGCCCGCCGCTTTACCTATACGCCCGAGACCCTGGAAATCGCCGCCAACCAGCCCGCCATCATCGAACTGACAGTCACCGATGTTTTGATGGGCTTCGCCTTACCCAGCCTGCACCTGCGCACCGACATCATCCCCGGCCAGACCGCACGCATAAACCTGCCCGCGCTGCCAGCGGGGAGGTGCCGTTTTATGCGATGTGTTTTGTGGCAGTGGGCATGAGCAGATGGGGGGAAGTCTGCATGTGGTGTGATTGGGGGAGGGCGGGTGTGGTTACACCCGAGTCTCGCGTCCCGTTGGTATGAGATGTCACCGCATTGGGCCGGTGCGTTACTCGGCGCTGGGTTTTCGGCGCACCGGTCGCGCCGGTCGTGTCAATCAGCCGACGCGCCGGTACCGACTTGCTCTCTCTCAAGCGCTATTTTTTCCGCCCTCGGCGCGCGCGGGCGATGATCCCCGCAAGGCCCAGCCCCATCAACGCCCACGTTTCTGGCTCCGGTATTGGCGCTGCCCAAAGCTGAGTGTTGGCGTTAGCGTGTAAAACAAACTTGTCTGTCCCGTCGGTATTGAAAGCGGGCAGGTTGAACGTGAACGTACCCGCAGACTCCAGGAACTCACCGTAAAACGGGGCAGACAGCCTGATATCGACGTAGCCGGGTTGCGAATAGCCATATAGCGGGGTGTCCAGCGTAGTAGTGCTATTGAGCACAGCAAGTGATAACTCGGGTTGGCTAACCACTCTGCCCGGAATGTTAAGCGACGCGTCTGCATAAGCCACAACGTCATAGTGAAAAGTAATCTGCCCGGCAATGCCGTTGGTATGTAGTTCTTGTAAAAAAAATTGAACGTAGCTCACGGAAGCCGGGCCGGGGACGCCGGTCTGCAGTATCGAGAGGGAGCCTTGGTCGGGGTCTGCGGCAAAGCTCATTTCGAATGTCGACCTGTCGTCCGTATCGGTAATCACGGGTGCCAGTGCCAGCGTGGCGTCGTCATGCAAGATGTAGGGTACCGTCGTCGATGTGAGCGTCAGATCGGGCGTAAAGGTCCAGTTGAGCGACACCGAGCTGTAAAGCGAACTGGCCTGAGCGGGAAGAGCGGCAATTGCAAAAGAAAGCACCAATGCGGATCGGACAATAAGGCTCATGATCGAACTCCAGCAAAGAAAAGACGAAGATCTGAGCAAGAATGTCTGACTTGAAGCAGACTTGTGGCTTTCTGATGTTAGTGCATTTGTCTTGCCGTGGGCGAGTAGGGATCGGGCCGTCGGGCAGGGCGATGGCCCGATCCGACAACTGGCCCCCACTCCCGTTGCATCAGTTAGGCGCCATCTGCAAGCCCTCATCGCGCAATGTCAGACTGTTGTCCAGAATCCGCTGCGGCTCGGCTGCCCCGCACCCGGCCCCGTCAATCAGACGCGCGGCGCAGCCACCCGTAGCCCGCCGAGGGTCGAAGAAACGTAAATACCTGTATACTCGCGCGTTTTGTTTTGCGAATTCGGGTCGTGGCCTCCAGCTACAGCCCTGCTGGAGAGCATTCATGAACGCCCCAAAAGTTGGTTTTGTCTCGCTAGGCTGCCCCAAGGCATTGGTTGATTCCGAACAGATTCTGACCCAGCTGCGCGCCGAGGGTTATCTGATTTCGGCCTCGTATGACGATGCCGACATGGTCGTGGTCAACACCTGTGGTTTTATCGATTCGGCGGTGCAGGAATCGCTGGATGCGATTGGCGAGGCGCTGGCGGAAAACGGCAAGGTCATCGTTACGGGCTGTCTGGGCGCGAAGGGTGATGGCGATCTGATTCGTGGCGTGCATCCCAAAGTGCTGGCCGTGACTGGTCCGCATGCCAAAGACGAAGTGATGACGCAAATCCACACGCATCTGCCCAAGCCGCATGATCCGTTTGTGGATCTGGTGCCCGCAGCCGGTATCAAACTGACCCCCAAGCATTACGCCTACGTCAAGATTTCGGAAGGTGTAATCATCGCTGCACGTTCTGCATCATCCCGTCGATGCGTGGTGATCTGGTCAGCCGTCCGGTGCACGAAGTGCTGCGCGAGGCGGAAAACCTGGTTAAATCGGGCGTTAAAGAATTGCTGGTGATTTCGCAAGACACCAGCGCCTATGGCGTCGACGTTAAATACAAGACCGGTTTCCACGAAGGCCGTCCGGTTAAAACCCGCATGACCGAACTGGCGGTGGAGCTGGGCAAGCTGGGTGTGTGGACGCGTCTGCATTACGTTTATCCGTATCCGCACGTGGACGAAATCATCCCGCTGATGGCCGAAGGCAAGGTGTTGCCGTATCTGGATATTCCGTTCCAGCACGCCAGCCAACGCATTCTTAAATTGATGAAGCGCCCGGCCAGCTCGGCCAATGTGCTGTCGCGCATCAAGGCCTGGCGCGAGATTTGCCCCGATCTGGTCATTCGCTCGACGTTTATTGTTGGTTTCCCCGGCGAAACCGAAGCCGAATTCCAGGAATTGCTCGATTTCCTCGACGAAGCGCAACTCGACCGCGTGGCTGTTTCACCTATTCGCCGGTGGAAGGCGCCACCGCCAACGATCTACCGGACCATGTGCCGGCGGACGTGGCGGAAGAGCGCAAGCAGCGCTTTATGGAAAAGCAGGCGGCAATTTCTGCAGCGCGCTTGCAAGCGCGCGTGGGTCGCGAAATGACGGTGCTGGTTGATGAGATTGACGAAGAAGGCGCCGTGGCGCGTTCGTACGCCGATGCGCCCGAGATTGACGGCCTTGTTTATTTCGACCCCAGCGCTGATGTGAAGGTGGGTGATTTCGTGAAAGTCCGCATCACCGATGCCGACGAACACGATCTGTGGCTGAACAGATCTAAGTTGCGCCCGTCACCGCGCGGTGTGCTGCGGCACACCGCCATTCTTTCCAACCCCCGGAATCGACCGCTATGGATACCAGTTACGATCGCCGCTTTGGCGGCATTGCGCGTTTGTATGGCACGGCGGCATTGGCGCGGTTTGGCCAGGCGCATGTGTGCGTGATCGGGATTGGTGGCGTCGGTTCGTGGGTGGCGGAGGCGTTGGCGCGTTCGGGTATCGGCCAGATTACTTTGATTGATCTGGACGATATCTGCGTGTCCAACACCAACCGCCAGTTACCGGCTTTGGCGGGCCAGTTTGGCCGCATGAAGGTCGAGGCCACCGCCGAGCGCATTCTGGCCATCAACTGAATGTGTGGTCCATCAGATTGAAGACTTTGTCACCAGCGACAATCTGGAAGAGATGCTGGGCCGCGGTTATGACTATGTGGTCGATGCGATTGATAGCGTGAAGACCAAGGCGGCCATTATCAACTGGTGCCGTCGTCGCAAGATTCCGCTGATCACCACCGGCGGCGCGGGCGGCCAGACCGATCCGACGCAGATCAAGGTGGATGATTTGTCGCGCACCACGCAAGACCCGCTGGCGGCCAAGGTGCGCAATATCCTGCGCAAGGATTACGGCTTTGCCAAACCGGGCAAGAAGTTTGGCGTGGAATGCGTGTATTCGACCGAGCCGCTGGTGTATCCGCAAACCGATGGCAGCGTGTGCGCCACCAAACCGGCGGTGGGCGATAGCCCGGTGCGGCTGGATTGCGAAGGCGGCTTTGGCGCGGTCACCGTGGTGACCGGCACCTTTGGTTTTGTGGCGGCATCGCGCGTGCTGCGCAAACTGGCGGACAGCGCCGCTCAATAGGGTGGGACGCTGAGCCCCACCCGCTGACTGTCAGTGGCGCCGTGGTTGTGGCGCCAGCGCCAGCACCAGTCCCAGCAAGCACAGAGCGCCGACATAATGCGCGGGCGCTTGCGCATCTTGCTTCATCCACCACGTCAGGGCCACCGGCGTCAGGCCACCAAAAAAAATCGCATAAGCGACGTTATAGCTGAACGACACGCCGCTAAAGCGGATCGCGGCCGGGTAGGCACGCACGATCAGGTACGGCACCACGCCGACTACGCCCACAAAAAAAGCCCGCCAGCGCGTAATTAACCATCAGCGTGGCCGGGGCGGCGGGCAGGCTGAAATAGAACATATAGCTGGTAATCAGCAGCCCGAGGCTACCCACCGCCAGGGTAATGCGGCCACCGAATTTATCCGCTGCCATGCCAAATACCACGCAGCCCAAGGTCAGACACAAGGTCGCCAGGCTATTGGCTTGCAGCGACAGTGCGGGCGCAATGCCATGCACTTTTTTTGCAGCCAGGTCGGAGTAAACAGAATCACCACCACAATCGCCGCCGACAGCACCCAGGTCAGCAACATGGCCTGGATGGTGCCGCCGATATGGTTTTTTAACGATCTGGCCCAGCGGCAGATCACGCGCCAGTTCTTTGCGCTGATGTAGCTCTTTAAAGATCGGCGTTTCTTCCAGAAAGCGGCGCAGGTACACCGCCACCAGACCAAACACGCCACCGAGAATAAACGGGATACGCCAGGCGTAATCGGCGATTTCGGCTTTGGAGAAATGCGTGTTGATGACCGTGGCAATCAGCGCGCCCAGCAAAATGCCAAAGGTCAGCCCCGCAGTGAGCGAGCCGACGGCCAGGCCGGTGCGGGTTGGCGGCACGTGTTCAGAAACAAACACCCATGCACCCGGCACTTCGCCACCGATGGCCGCACCTTGTAGCACGCGCAAAATCAGCAGCAGGATCGGTGCCATTACGCCCAGCGTGGCGTAGGTGGGCAGCAGGCCCATAAACAAGGTGGGCAGCGCCATCATGAAAATCGACAGCGTAAACATGCGCTTGCGGCCGAGCTTGTCGCCAAAGTGGGCAATGATGATGCCGCCCAGGGGCCGGGCCAGGTAACCGGCGGCAAAGATGCCGAAGGTCTGCAGCAGCTTTAGCCAGTCCGGCATGGCCGCCGGAAAAAAAACAGGCCGCCAATCACGGCCGCAAAAAAAAGACAAACACGACAAAGTCGTAGAATTCGAGCGCACCGCCAAGGGCGGACAGCGTCAGGGTCTGGATATCGCGGCGGTTAAGCGGGCGATGCGCGGCCGACCAGGGCAGCGCGGTAGAGGCAGTAGTGGTCGTAGTCATGGGGGCAGCTTGCTTGCAGTCTGGTCCGGTTGCGCTGGGGCAGGGCGGAACGCAGACGTGGATATCAAAAAAAGGTTGCGCGCAAACGCAACGCGGCGCTGCCAGCCGGGTGAGGACAGCCTGGCCGCCAAAACAGGATTGCGTCTTGATGGCCGTCGCCCGGTATGCGATGGGTGGTTCGCGGGGAGGGCCATGCAGGCGGATCACGCCAGCAGGGCCGGGCAGGGCGAACACGTGTTGTATCAGCTTCTACGGCCGTCCGGCAAGTGCCGCCTTACGGTTAAGCCCCAAGGGTCAAACCACGCGCATGTGTTGTAAGCTCGAACTATGATTATCAAAAATAAAACCGGCTGTTTAACCAGCGATCGATCCTGCCTGCGTTCGCACCCGCTGGAGCGCTGAATCATGCATCAAACCCGTGTATGGCTGGGGCTGTTGTTAATGCTGTCCATGTTGAGCGTGCAGGCCAGGGATCGCATCACCTGGCTATTTTTTGACTGGCCGCCGTTATATATCCTGCAGGATCACAGCAACGTCGAGGTCACTCAGCTGGGCTCGGGCATGGGCGACAATATGGTCCGCCTGCTGCAGCAAGGGCTGCCGCAATACGAGCACCACGTGGTGAATATGGTGCCGGGCCGTATCTTTGCCGAAATGCGCGGCGGCACGCACTTGTGCTACGCCTCGGCACTGGCCAATGCGGACCGCCTGGCCACCACCACCATGACCGCGGCCGGGGTCTCGCCGCCGGTACAGGTGGTGATGCGCAAAGACACGCTGCAGGCGCATCCACAATGGCGCGATGGCGTGGATTTGCCGCAACTGCTGCACGACCGGCGCTTGCTGGGCAATTATCAGATGTCGCGTTCGTTTGGCGACGACATCGATAAACTGCTGGCTAGCCGGACAACCTCGGCATGAAACCGATGGCCGTGGTCAATCAGTCCGAAAGCCTGTTTCGCATGCTGCTGCTGAAGCGGCTTGATTACACGCTGGAATACCCGCAAGTACTGGTCTACCAACAGCGCACCGGCCAGGTCGCGCCCGATCTGGTGGCGGTGCCGATCAAAGGTGCACCGGCATTTTTTGACCGCCTATGTGGCTTGCGGCAAAAAACGAATGGGGACGCAAGGCCATCGCTGATATCGACAAGGCATTGCAGAAGATTGCGGCGCAGCCGAGCTATCTGCAGGCCATAGAAGTCTGGGTGCCGCCCGAAGAAATGGCGCGGCGACGTAAAGACTATGAACATTTTGTCCGGCAACGCGCGACCCGTTCCATGATCGTGCCGGAGCAATAACCGTATGGAAGGCAGGCAATGAAGCAGGGCGAGTTTAATCAGGATGACCATAAGGTCCGCATCGACAAATGGCTGTGGGCGGCGCGCTTTTTCAAGACGCGCTCGCTGGCCAGCGATGCGGTGGTGGCAGGCCATGTGGAATTGAACGGGGCACGGCCCAAGCCGGCACGCGATGTCAAAGCGGGCGATATGCTCAAGATACGCACCGACCACGGTCTGTTTGAGGTGGAAGTGCTGGGCGTTTCGGACAAGCGCGGCCCGGCCGAAATCGCACGCGCCTTGTATGCCGAAACCGCCGACAGCGTGATCAAGCGCGAAGAAGCGGCTTTGCAGAAATCAATGGAACCGACCTTTGACCATCCGCAGATCAAAGGCCGTCCCACCAAAAAAAATGGCGGCGGCAGTTGCATCTGCAAGAACGTTGAACCTGTCCCCGCCACGGCTGACTTAATCAGCTGACAACCCCAACCGGAGAGTGGCATGAGCGGCACGCGGCAAGAAACGGATCCATGGGCGCGATTGCGGTCGCATCGGATCGTTACTGGGGCGCGCAAACGCAGCGCTCGGTGGGCAATTTCCCCATCGGTGTATCGCGTTTTCAGTGGCAGCGGCCGGTAATCCGTGCCTTGGGTGTGCTGAAAAAAAGCGGCGGCGCAGGCCAATGCCGAACTCGGCGAGTTGCCAGCCGAAGTGGCGCAGTTGATTGTGCGTGCGGCCGATGAAGTGATCGACGGCCAGCTTGATGCGCATTTTCCACTGGTGGTGTTTCAGACCGGCTCGGGCACGCAGTCCAACATGAATGCCAACGAGGTGATCTCCAATCGAGCCATCGAACTGGCTGGCGGCACCCTGGGCAGCAAAACGCCGGTGCACCCTAACGATCACGTCAATCGCGGGCAGTCTTCCAACGATACCTTTCCCACCGCCATGCATATTGCCGTGGTGGCGGAAATCCAGCGGCGCTTGTTACCGGCGATTGCAACCTTGCACGGCACGCTGGCGAGCAAAGCGGCGGCTTATGCGCATATCGTCAAAACCGGGCGCACTCATTTGCAGGATGCAACGCCGGTTACGCTGGGCCAGGAAATCGGCGCGTGGGTGGCGCAACTGGCATTCAATCGTCACGGTGTCGAGGTGGCTTTGCCCGGTTTATATGATCTAGCCATTGGCGGCACGGCGGTGGGCACCGGCTCAATGCGCATCCACAGTTTGGTGATACCGCCGCACGCCGTATTGCTGAGCTGACCGGCCATCCTTCCGCGCCGCCCCGGACAAGTTTTTTTTGCGCTGTCTGCGCACGATGCGCTGGTACAAACCTCGGCCGCGTTGCGCACGCTGGCGGGCGGCTTGATGAAGCTGGCCAATGACGTGCGCTGGCTGGCCAGCGGTCCGCGCTGTGGTATCGGCGAATTGCGGATTCCGGAAAACGAACCCGGTTCGTCCATCATGCCGGGCAAGGTTAACCCCACCCAGTGCGAAGCGCTGACCATGGTGTGCGTGCAGGTCTTTGGTAACGATGCAGCGGTGGCGTTTGCCGGGAGTCAGGGTAATTTCCAGCTCAACGTATACAAGCCGGTGATGGTGCATAACGTGCTGGAAAGCATCGAGTTGCTGAGCGACGCCATGCTGGCTTTCAACGACCACTGCGCGGTGGGCATAGAGCCGGATCTGGACGTGATCGCCGCCAATCTGGACAAGAATCTGATGTTGGTGACTGCGCTCAACCGCCATATCGGCTATGACAAAGCGGCGCAGATAGCCAAGAAAGCGCATCACGAAGGCCTGACGCTCAAGCAATCGGCGCTGGCGCTGGGGCACCTCACCGAAGCCCAGTTTGACGAATGGGTCGTCCCCATCGACATGACCCACCCGTAACCCCAAACGCATAGGGTGGGTCGAGACCCACCACTCAAAGCCAGTGAATAAAACGCAAAGTGTGCGTTTTTTTTCTCCAGAGGCTTTGAATGGTGGGTCCAGACCCACCCTATGCGCGCGGGCTGTGCTACCCGTAAAAGAAAGTGCATCAAACGCATAGGGTGGGTCTAGACCCACCACTCAAAGCCAGCGAATAAAACGCGAAGATGTGCATTCTTCTCCGGAGCCTTTGAATGGTGGGTCCAGACCCACCCTATACGGCGCGGGCTGCGCTACCCGTAAAAGAAAGTGCATCAAACGCATAGGGTGGGTCTAGACCCACCACTCAAAGCCAGCGAATAAAACGCAAAGATGTGCGTTCTTCTCCAGAGCCTTTGAATGGTGGGTCCAGACCCACCCCATACCACGCGGGCTGTGCTACCCGTAAAAGAAAGTGCATCAAACGCATAGGGTGGGTCGAGACCCACCACTCAAAGCCAGTGAATAAAACGCAAAGTGTGCGTTCTTCTCCAGTGGCTTTGAATGGTGGGTCTTGACCCACCCTATGCGGCGCGGGCTGAGGCCGTCCCACGTTATTCGTGCAGCGGTACGCCTTAATGCACCCCGATCTGGCTGCGCAGATAGCCGATGGTGGAATAGATATCCGCCACCGCCACCGCATCGCCCGGGTCTTTCAAGTTCGGCGGCGACAGCTGGTCTTCCGGCGCCGGTTGCGGTTGGCCGCCACGCACTTGCAGCGTGTCGCGCTTTTGTTCCAGTTCATCAATCCAGATGGCAATCTGCGGGCCATGGCGGCGCCGCATTTCTTGCTGGAACTCGTCCGGGGACGGGTCGTGCAACTGGCGATTGATTTCGATTTCCCACGCGTCGAGTTGATTGCGGATGCGGTCAAAATCGATGTTCGGTGTCGTCATATCCAGCTCCTTGGTGGTTGGCAGTCCATTCAGCGATATTGACATCGGAACTACCCGGGGGCGCTCCGGCCAATGCGGCTGCGATTTCGTTGCGTGTTTCCAGACTAGCCGTCTGTGCATAAGCTGCCAGTTCTTCGCGTTGGGCGGCGCTCAATTGCCCGCGCTCCGCCTGGTAGCGCAATGATTCAAACCGGCGCAAAGCCGTGTCATGCGCCGACAGCATCTGGACTTCGTCTTTGAGCGTGCCCGGCATGAACACATCACGCAGCCGGCGCACGATTTCGTCCAGGCGCAGACCGTCGGCCAGTAACTCGACCGCCAGATCAGTCTGGGCCCAACGGCGCGGTAGCGCCTGTTCCTGTAAGGCCACGTCCAGCGGCGTCAATTGACCAAACTGGCTGCGATCAGCTCGTACATCCTTGTCCATGAGGGCGCTCCCGGCGCTGACAATGGCTACCAGCTTAACCCCGCTGGCGGCCGGTCTGAGGCGGTTGCCACCCGATATGCACGTAGGAATTTAGCCCCAGCCGCCGTAAGGCCTTGCAATAGTCGCGAGCTAAAACTTTTGCTTCTTACAAACACGTAGGGATGAGCCTGCACAAGGCGGCGCTAATTTGATACCGCGTCCTGGCGGCTGGCTGATAGCGCGGGCCCGAGCTGCCCGGCACGCTAAGCGTTCAATGGCAGGAGAACGACTATGGCACGCGCACTGTGGTCAGGCGCGATCAGCTTCGGGCTGATCTTTATACCGGTTTCGCTTAATTCGGCTGAATCGCCGGATGAGCTCGATCTTACTTTGCTGGATAAACGCGACTTCTCCAAAGTGGGCTACAAGCGCGTCAATAAAACGACCGGCAAAGAAGTGACCTGGGCCGACATCATCAAGGGCTACGAATATCAGCCCGGTGAATATGTGGCGCTGGGCGATGAGGACTTTAAACACGCCAACGTTAAAGCCACGCAGACCATCGACCTGCTGGCTTTTGTGGATCAGGACGAAATTGATCCGGTTTATTTTGAAAAGCCGTATTACCTGTCGCCAGGTAAAACGCGGTGAAAAAAAAGTCTACGGTTTGCTGCGCGAGGCGCTGAAGAAATCCGGCAAGGTGGGCGTGGCGCAAATCGTGATCCGGGTAAAGCAACATCTGGCCGTGGTGGCTGCCGTGGGCGATGCCTGGTGCTCAACACCTTGCGTTACCCCGAAGAGATCAAGGAAGTGGACGAGCTGGGCTTGCCGCAAGCCGCCATCAAGCCTGGCCTGAGCGCCAAAGAAGTGGATATGGCGGTGCAACTGGTGGAGGGGATGTCGGATGACTGGCACCCGGACCAGTATCACGATCAGTACCGGGCTGACTTGCTCAAGCTGATTGACCGCAAAATCAAGCGCGCCAGACGCATACCGTCAACGCGCCGATGGATGATGAAGAACAACCGGTGCCGGGTTCAGCCAATGTGCTCGATCTGATGGCCTTGCTGAAAAAAAGAGTCTGCCCACGGCCAAGGCAAGGCCGGCAAGTTGCAACGCGCTGAGGCCGATGTGGCCGATAACGATGATGCGGACGAGTTGGCCGTCGCCACGGCCGCGCCGCGCAAAACAGCCCGTGCCAG